>NZ_JASAUT010000080.1:0-30994 GCF_029952935.1 Bradyrhizobium sp. Mp19
TCGTGAAAAACCAATCCACGAGGTCTTCCTAGCCGACCAGATCAGCCCTCAGGGCGTGGTCACCGGATGACGCTCACCTTTAACCGGTGAGGACACGTTGACACACTTCGTCTATCTTCCCTGATTCTCGCGAACGATGGTCGTAGACTGCAGTGCGCGCCTGGGGTGCGCCTGCCTCATTTGCCGCATCCCGTGGGCTCAATCCAGCTTGAAGTGCGCTCTGGCCACACGACGAGGGCCAGAGCATGAAGCGCAATTGTTTTACGGAAGAGAAGGGGTATTCGGTGCCTACGGATTGCGCCACCGGAATTCCGCCTTCGGACTTGAGACAAGCCAGTGAAGTGCATTTCCGTGCGGCCCGCCGCGCTCATTCCGACTGAACACGAGCCAGGTTTCAACTTGCCCGGTTCCGGGGGGGGGGCCATTTCCGCATCAAAGGTTTGATGCGAGATCGGTATTTGTGCGCCCTCCAATGCGCTATCTTTCAGAATACGACATGGTCGATGCGCCGGAATTGGTACGTGGTGAATCGGTGAACTTGTAGAACGCTGCCCATCCCGCCAGTTGACGGTTGGCCGGCGATCATGTCGACCGTGCTGACACTTTGATTGCCGGAAAGGCTACTGTGAGCCCGCGAACAAACACCTTCGCCTTTTCCTGGGTATCGTTGTGACGACGGACAAGCGCCCGTGCGCCCCTCGCTTGCGAATGAGGTTCCCGGGTGGCGTCAGCATGAACGTGTCCGTCGGACCGCAATGAACACATCACTCAACGCAGCGAAGCCAGGCGTCCCGCGCACCTCCACGCGGGCGCCCTGGAACTCAACCGTCACGACGGCTGCATCCCCTGATCTGGAAGGCCACGCGGCGGCCGGTAGCGCCGACTCCGACACTACCGGCACGAACGATCTGCGTGCGATCCAGCCGTCGCGGATCGGAGTTTTCCGAAAGCCGCTCGTCGGCCGCTGGCATCAGCGCCGCGAATTTGGGGCAGGGCAGGGACCTCGGGGTAATCGTGCAGACGTTGCCAGCGGTCTATCCTTTATAGACCAGCTCGAGATCGGTTCGCGGAAAGTCGTCACCCTTGTGCAGCAGTGGCGCGCGATAGGTCTTGGCGCAGGCAGAGGCGAAACAGTCGCCAAGATTGAGCTGAGCCGGATGTCGCGCGTTTCCGAACCGATCGAATGCCATGGCGGCGGTCGATATCATGCCGTCGGCAATCGCGCACACGCGGATGGATCCGGCGTCGAGAACTTTCGCACTGCCGCCTCCGCTTCCGGCGCACCCCATGCGTTGACGCGCATGAGAGCACAGATCGTTCGTATACCGCGATGGTGAGGTAAACGGCGCTTTGGCGTCCGCAATTGCCATGACGACCTCAGCCGCGTCTGGCTCGCGTAGCAAGATTACGACCAGGGCTGAGGCATCGATCATCATCAGGCATCACCGGACAGATCGTCGAAAAAATGCCTTATCGGCGGTCAGGCCGGTTTTGGGAGCGCGGGTGCGATGCGGTCGAGCAGCGGTTGCACCTCCCAGAGCGGCGTCTTTAGGCGTTCACGCTGAATTTCATGTTCGCAAGCCTCGCGAATGCAATCGAGGATCGGCTTGCCTTTGAGGGTGGCAAGTTCACGAATGATCCGGTCAGTGTCGCGGTCTTTAATGTTGTAGGCCATGGGTACCTCTGCTCAGGTATATAGGTGTCCATACTTAGGTACCTTAGCAAGGGCGCGTTTCCACGCTCTAATTGATATTACAATTATATTTGTCGCAAAATGGGTCGCGAGAGAGACGAGCCACCAATTTGCAGGTCCGGTTTCATGCAGCAACGACGAGCTCTGCGGTCGGGCCTAAATCGGGATCTGGCACCGAAGGACTGCAGGCCGTGTTCGGTCCGATCTATGCGGTCAGCCCGGTCTTCAAAAGTCTTGATGCATAGGGACCAGGCGGCGCCTCCGCACGATAGCGAGTGGCTCAGCTGCGCGAACTTTGTGGTCAGACGATCGGGTACGCCGGCGAAAGGCAGAGCGATCCAGGCTTAGCGAATTTGACAACATCGAGCGCTCCGTCGGCGCGGAGAAGGCGTCCGACCTTCGGAAGGCCATCGCGATCCAGGGGCGCAGTGGGCAGCCGTGAACTGCCGAGCTCTTGTTACAGGCTTGAAGCGGACGGCCGACTCAAAGCCGAATTTGTAACGAGAGACGGCGCCCGGCGGGTGGGGAAGAGCGAAAGAAGCATGCTTCAGATCAGGATTTACGACGCGCAAACGATCCGCGTGAGGAAATCTAGATCTTCCGTCCCAATTCTGCAGTCGATCCGACGCAGCATGGCTGCAGAACTCCTCGCCGGGGGTACTCGGGAAAGGGCCCGCCGCCATGAGGTATGCCGGCGTCGCTATCACTGCCCCGTTCCCGGGTACCCTTTTAACCGGTCTCGTCGCTGCACTCGCTCCCGCGTGCCGCCTTCGGCGTCACGCTCCTGCGGGTGCCATTGTCCGTTGAAGCGATGCGCTGCGCGCACGCCTGGTCAGAGCAGGGGCCGCAAGCATCGCTAGGCCAACTCCCCCGAAGAATGGATCTAGAGCTGGCCGCGTCGCAGATTGGCGTCCGCTCGCTGCATGTGAGCGGGGAGGGCTAACCGGCTCTCGTAAGCTGGCACGTGCGCGCCTGGTCAAGGCATCGCTTGCTTCGCGGAATGGGCCGAGAGCAACGGTACTGCCCTATGACGAGCTGCGAGAGGCTGGCGGTTTGTCGCAAAAACGTTACAGGACAAGTCAGCGCTTCCGAACGCGTGTGCTTTGCTGCTACTCCGAGGCGCTCAGCGTCAAGGAGCTGCGCCGCGATCTTGCTTTGTGTGACCATTGGCCGAGGCCTTTCGCGCCCTCTCTATTGCTTCCCGTTCACTTGGCTCTATCCGATCGAACCAGGAGCCTGGAGGATAGGCCGCGATACGCTTAGCGAAGGAAGATTGCGGCTCCCAATCTTGTCCCTCGCTCTTCTCGAAAGTGATGACGCCGTTGTGGGTAAAATAATGGGGGCCTGGGATGTTACAGTTCACCAAAAGCAGAACGCGCCACAGATCGCCCTTCTCGGTCGGCTTGGCATTGGGTTTCGACACGTAATCCACTACAACGGGTTCAATGATATGGCAGCGGCCGTGCCGCAGAAGATTGCCGAGCTTGCCTTGCGCAGTCGTCACGAAGTTGAAGTTGGCCGGATCATGCAGAAAGTGAAGATTCGCGTCCCTTTCGCCATCTGTAACCTCACTGGCGATCAACGAGAGCGCCAAGGCGCGCCAGCCCAATTCAATCGGCTTTGCATATGTCGATGCAAGTTTAATCGTCCCGTCAGTCGCGATCTTCCAAGTGATAGCGTACTGTTCGTCTGATCTGTTGTCCGGGTGCCTGGTCCATGAAAAATAAACGTACTCTGTTCGGTCAATTCCTTCAGCGACTCCCCACGATCGAGGCACAAAGTGAGCCACCTTCGAGACCTTGGAAATGATTTGTTCTATAGTCTCACCATCTTGCGCTCGCCACGTTGACTTGACCCTTTCGACAAGCGTGTGGTCGTTGGCGCGAACATTGTTGCTCGTCGCCGCCAGCCCGGCCAGGCAGATCAGCGACCGAGCGATACAGAACCAAAGCACGCGCTTTCCAGACTTTTTCTTCATTGCTTCCGGCTCATCTGGTTATCATCCACACGTCAATCCAAAGCGGCACGTCTTCCTCAGCGTGCTTTGCGCAGATCGCAAGAAGTTAGCGGCAACGTGACGCAGGCGCCTGCCGATGTCCCGCGCGAGCAGGCGCCGTCCCTCGATGTCACGCGCCGCTAACTTCAGTGGTCAGCCAAAGCCTCAATTTGCAATGCTGGACCTGCCCAGGAGGAGAAGCCTGGACATGATGAGGACTTGCATTGTTCGTGCCAGGCAATAACCGGCAGTTCGCGGCAGATTTGTGCTGTCTTTGTCGACTTACCGACCTACGCACGTTCTAATGTTACCATTCAGCCTATTCGCCACGACTTCCGTGAATGATTCTTGTCACGCACTGAATCTTCGACAGCGGGCGAATGCCTCGCTGCCAGAGTCTTGACGACAATTGGGAGCAGGTATGCCGCCATCGATCCGTGTGATCCGGGGGCGTTGCCGCTACTACGAATGTCGAGGGCGCCCCAGCCTGTTGTGCTTGGCACTTTGCGGCCTACACCAACGCGGAGCCGCCCTTCAGCGGCGGGCGATTTGGAATCGATGTTAAGGAACTTCACGGATCAAGCAGGGGACGAGACGTGGCATTCTCCGCTCGCGCAACGTTAGGGGCCGTCGTCTACCTGCTCGTCATTGCAGTCAACATTCAAGGAGCTGCGCTTCCACGCAGCCGTGTCGACCGGCAAGAGGGAAGCCTCAGGTCTTGCTAGCTTCGGCTCGAACTACTCAACACTTCCGAGAGCATCTGTCTGACGGGGCGGCTCATAAAAGGCCTTGCCATCCAGCCGAACAGACCGACAGTAAAGACGGCAGCAGCAAAGACGCCGAGGGCGCTCCAAACAGCCATTTTCATTGCGAGGGTCTCTTTTGGTTGTGGTGATTCAATATGCTTGCTTTGGCCAGTATCACCAAAACGTCGGCGTGACGCCTACCAGGATTGGCTGGTCGCACATCGACACGTCCGCTGAGCACGCTGCTGGATTAAGCGAATACCTCTTGCGCGTATTCGCCACTGATCCATGGTTATTAATGGAGAAGGGAGGGCGCATCGAAGCGTGCTCGATGAATCGTTCAAAAGCCGGGCCGCATGACAAGCGTCTTGCGCGGCGCCGTGAGCTTCTTCGTGCTGGGCGCATTCGTCTCGTGCACAGATCTGACCCGCCGCCCGACGCCAATGCGTCTCCGAGATGGTCATTCCGATATCCTATGACTGGAGATGGCTTCTACGTCGCGATCAAGCGTGGCCTCGGAGGAGCATTCGCGTAAGAGAGGTCGCAGCACCAATTTGAGAGGTTGACGGCCGAGTTCTCTTGCCGATAATCCAAGTCGTCGAGGTTCTCCGGTTTCCGTTTGATCCGGAGCTAAGAGGGAAGCCGGTGCCAATGCCGGCGCTGCCCCCGCAACTGTGAGCGGTGAGCCACTGTCCAACAAAGTCACTGAAGCCCGCGCGGCTTCGGGAAGGCCGGACGGCGGCAATGACCCGCGAGCCAGGAGACCTGCCCCGACAAAATATTCATCCACGGGCGGGGTGTCCCGGTGGTGCGCCAAGCAGCCGTCGCTCGGGCGACTTCTCCTGCCTGCGTCCGCCATGGCCTTTGCCCCCAACATGGGGTTAGCGCTATGTCTCTTCTCTCCCTTCCGGTTGCCACGCTCGGAACGCCGCGCATCGGTCCAAGACGCGAGCTCAAAGTCGCACTCGAAGGCTATTGGGCCGGAAGAATTAGTGAACAGCAGTTGCTTGAGGACGCAGCCGGCCTACGTGCCGCGAACTGGGCGCGCCAGAAGTCCCTCGGTGTCACCGTGATTCCGTCGAACGACTTCTCGTTGTACGATCAGGTGCTCGACACCAGTGTCATGGTCGGCGCCGTCCCGGAAGTCTACGCCTCGAAAGCCGAGCCCGTTTCCCTCAAGACGTATTTCGCCATGGCACGCGGTTCACAATACGACGGCCGGGGTGCGAGTTGCGGCCACGGATCTCGCGGCGATGGCGCACCCGCGCAGGAGATGACCAAGTGGTTCGACACCAACTACCATTACATGGTCCCGGAATTTCATCGCGGACAGACTTTCAGGCTGTCCTCTCGCAAGCCTATCGACGAGTATGAGGAAGCCAAGGCCCTTGGCTTTCAGACTCGCCCTGTCCTGATCGGCCCGGTCACATTCCTAAAGCTAGGCAAGAGTGCTGATCCTGCGTTCCAGCCACTGTCACTCCTGGATGACCTGATACAGGTCTATATCGAGGTTCTGCAGGAATTGGCCAAACGCGGGGCAAATTGGGTTCAGTTCGACGAGCCCTGCTTGGTTCTTGATCTGGATGAGGAATCAAGACAATCCTTGCTACATGCCTATGACCGGCTCGCCAAGGAAGGGCCGGCCATCAAGATCATGGTCGCCAGCTATTTCGGTGGCCTCGGCGACAATCTTCCCACCGCCTTGCGCCTACCTGTCGCCGGGCTGCACGTCGACCTGGTTCGGGCGCCAGCGTTATTGGACCAGATCATTACCGCCAAGCGAAGTGATCTCGTCGTGTCACTCGGCGCGATAGACGGCCGCAATGTGTGGCGGACGAATTTGTCGGCACTGCGCCAACGGCTCGATCCCGCTATCGCGAAGCTGGGCAAAGATCGCATACAAATCGCTCCATCCTGTTCGCTGCTTCACGTGCCGGTCGATGTTGAACTCGAGACGGAGCTCGCTTCAGACATCAAGGGTTGGCTAGCATTCTCCGTTCAGAAGATTCGCGAGCTTGCGACCTTGGCGCGCGCTCTTGCAGGCGATCAGGATGTTGCTGGCGCTCTTGCGCAGTCGGAGCGCGTCACCACCGATCGTGGGACTTCGCCAAAGATCCGAGATGCCGATGTCGCCATCCGGATGAGAGCGATCAACCAGGCCACGCGCCGGCGCGCCAGTCCATTTGCCAGCCGTGCCGAGATCCAGCGCAAGCGCTTCAAACTACCGGCGTTTCCGACAACGACGATCGGATCGTTTCCGCAGACTGCAGAGGTTCGTAATGCCCGCGCAGCGCACGCGCGAGGCACGATGAACGACGGACAATACGACGAGTTCCTCAAGGAAGAGACTGCGCGTGCCGTACGTTGGCAGGAGGACATTGGCCTCGACGTGCTTGTGCACGGCGAGTTTGAGCGCAATGACATGGTGCAGTACTTCGGCGAACAACTCGCCGGCTTCGCATTTACCAAAAATGGCTGGGTACAATCCTATGGCTCGCGCTGTGTCCGGCCGCCGATCTTGTTTGGCGATGTCTCACGGCCGAAGCCGATCACCGTGGGGTGGTGGCGGTACGCGCAATCGCTAACCAAGAAGCCGATGAAGGCGATGTTGACCGGACCAGTGACGATCTTGAACTGGTCGTTTGTTCGCGATGATATTCCCCGAGCCGAGGTCTGTCGTCAAATTGCGCTCGCGATCCGAGACGAAGTCGGCGATCTCGAAAATGCTGGTGCAGCCATGATCCAGATCGACGAGGCTGCGCTGCGCGAAGGATTGCCGCCGCGCCGATCGGAGTGGACGGCTTATCTCGAGTGGGCCGGGGATTGCTTCCGCATCTGCTCATCGGGCGTCGCCGATCAAACCCAGATCCATACCCACATGTGCTACTCGGAATTCAACGACATCATCGATGCGATTGCTGCAATGGACGCGGATGTCATCTCGATCGAGACTTCGCGGTCGAAAATGGAGCTGCTCGACGCGTTTCGGAACTACAAATATCCAAATCAAATCGGGCCGGGTGTGTACGATATCCATTCTCCGCGCGTGCCCGAGTCGAGCGAGATGAAAGAGCTCGTGGCTTTGGCTCGAAAGCGGCTGCAGGATTCGCAACTTTGGATCAATCCGGATTGCGGTCTGAAGACGCGCAAATGGGAGGAGGTTCGCCCGGCGCTGGTGAACATGGTCTCCGCCGCCCGCGAACTACGCGCTGCATCCACTCCAGCCGACCGTTGACCTGGTCTGGTCTTTCGTCGAGAAGGCCGGTCGCCTGTCAACGATTTGCGGGCTCGATAATTGTGGGAGGCATTGGTGAGCAGAAAAAGGCCCGGCCGCCTTTAGCGGCCGGGCGGAAGTGTGTCCGGGAGGAGCGACGCTGCTAGGCAACGTGCTGACTTCCATCGGCGGAAGGAGGGCGCCGATGGTTCGATTACGGCGGGGACATCCGCCGAAATCTGACCCCAGTTAAGGCGCAAGCTCAGCGTAGCTCAATCATGCCCTGGTATGCGGCCGATATAGCCTAGATTTGAAATCTACACCAAGGTTTGTCACTTATGAGTAGTTTCGCAACGCTCTGCAGGGCCGAGAAATGTGGGGCGGTCGTGCCGGGCGATCATGGACGGGCACCAAGCGCACGTTGGTACGCTTTTCTGCCGGAAACGATGGGCTCGATCAACGGGACCATACGATAACGCGCACAGCAAGGATCTTATCGTGGTGACCAATGCAATCTGCGGCTTGCTATTGATCCCGCTTCAGCTAGTCATTGGTCTAGTCAAGTTTTTATACCAACCTCTGTTGGAAATCTTGTGCGGCTCGACGAAGAGCCGGCGAACGGGATGCCGATCAGCGTGCTCTTGATCGCCGCGACTGCTCGCGATCCAGAGCATAAACCGGTTTGGTGATGTCGAACTCGGATCTGAAACGGCTCGGTTCGGCTTCGTCTGGTTTAGACCGCCAGACTATGTGTAGCCCCGCTCCGAGTAAGGTGAGCGTCGAAGATCGATGCGACGCTCCGGGCCAGGAACTCTGCGCCACCGGCTATCGAAAGCCGGCTATCATCCATCACCACGACGCCATCGGCGATAAGGCCGTCGAGGCGAGAACGATCAACGACGGCCAAGCTTGGATCCCGGCCGTAACGACGGGATGTCTCGGAAAGATCGACTGTCAAATCGCACATGATTCGTTCGATAATCTCGGCGTGGAAGCGATCGTCGTCAGTCAGTAAATAGCCCTTTGCGATGGCCAGCCGATCCTCGCTGATGCGAGCGAGGTAGTCCTTCGTCGGGACGGCGTTCGCGACAAAGCCCTGTTGCATACGGCCGATGGCGCTGGCGCCCAGACCAATCAAGGTGTCCGCGCTATCGTCAGTGTAGCCCTGGAAATTGCGCCTCAACCTGCCTTCCTGGCTCGCCAGGGCGAGATTGTCGTCCGGTAGGGCGAAGTGATCGATTCCGACGCGGACATATCCCGCATCAACCAAAGCTTCCGTGATCGTTTCGGATTGGACGTGGCGCGCAATGCTGTCGGGCAGGGTGGACGCATCGATCAGACGTTGATGCTTCTTGAAGGAAGGAATATGCGCGTAGCCAAAGGCCGAAAACCGGTCCGGATGAAGCTCGAGGCATCTGGCGACGGTATCCAGGCACGAAGCGACCGTCTGCCGGGGCAGGCCATAGAGCAGGTCGAAATTGATACGTTCGACGCCGGCACGGCGCAACCGATCGACCGAGGTCGCGGTCTGTCCGAAGCTCTGCAGACGGTTGATGCCCTGCTGAACAACTGGATCGAAGCTCTGGACACCAAGGCTCGCCCGGTTGACCCCGCAATAGCCAAGAGCCTCGGCCATCGGCTCGCTCAACATGCGTGGATCGATCTCTACGGCGATCTCGGCATCAGGCAGGACCGCGAATGAATGGCGCAACGAACCGACCAGATCAGCGAACGTTTCAGGTGTCATGATCGTCGGGGTGCCGCCCCCGAAGTGGATATGAGTGATCGGTTGCCGTCGGCCAAGGGTTTCTGCAACGAGGTAAGCTTCGGTCCGCAGTCCCGCTGCATAGAACGAGATCGGCTCCTGGCGCTTCGTGACAGAAGTGTGGCAGCCACAATACCAGCACGTGCGTCGACAAAACGGCACGTGCACGTAGATCGATGCGGATTGCTGCGCGCCCAACGACTTGAGCCACATTTGATAGTCGGATTCGCAAATCGAAGCTGAGAAATGGGGGGCCGTCGGATAGCTGGTGTAGCGCGGCAGCCGTTGCTGCCCGTAGGCTTGTGCCAAGTCCGGTCGCATTCAGAGTGCCTTTCTTCCCTGGCCAACCGATTACCGGACACGCGGCGGATAGGCTTTGCGCTGGCTCAAAATATCCGCGTTGTTGATGGCGATAGCGGCCCTAAAGCCAAGATTGGTAGGGCATGCCGGCAACGTACGCATCGCACTTTGGATCGCGATGAAGGTCCTGCCCTCTTCCGGGCAAGAAGAGGTCCAGCAGTGCCGCAACGATCGATCGCGGTCGGTCGGTGGACGTAAGGGGCACTCATATTACGTAATATCACTGGGGCGCTGGTCGAGCGGTATTGCCAATTGCCCCGCGACGTTCACGTCACGGGACCAGCCGGACCCCGGCCGTGCTGTTTGCGAAGGGACCGGCTGCAAGTGATCATCGGGCGCGGATGTCGCGCTGGCCGCGCGCGGCGTACGCGCCAGAAGGACTGTCACCTTCATTTCAATGAGATGAGCATGACCTGCACGGCCCGGCGTGCAGAGTCAGTGATCAATTACGGTCCATCGGCTTTGGCGCCATCTGGCGGCTTGCCGGCCATTGCGGACGAAAACGCCACCGAACTCCGTTCGGCTTCAGCTTCTTGCTCTAATTGTAGAATATGCGCTCTTAGTGCATCGGAAGTCGCTTCCGCCGTCTCGCTGAACAGCAGATCCCCATGATCAGTGCGGGCGGAAGCGATTTCCGTCCAATCCTCAGCCGATAGAGCCTTGACGGCGGCGGGGAAGAAATCTCGCTCTTCCCACATCATGTGGTGCCGCTCCCGCAATATAAAGTCGCGTACGATGTTACCGACGTCTTGTCGAAGGATTTCACGATCCGCGAGGATAGCATCGATAGCTTGAGCAAAATGGTGCAGGCGGTCGATGACTTCCTGGTGTTCATGCGCGAGATCGCCGACGATTGCAGCCGCATCCGGATCGCGAGTTCTAAGCTTGGAGAAAATCAAATCTTCCTGAGGATGATGGTACACCTCCGGGTAAACCTCGAAGTAGCTGATAATCGCGCGAATGACCTCATAGTCAGGACGGGCCCCATGCTCAAAGATCTCCAATTCACGTTGGAGGGCGACCAGAAGTAGGTCAATATTGCGATGCTCTCGAAGCAAAAAATCGATGATCATTGCGGTGCTCCAGGGCGGAACAATGTAAGCGAGCGATCCTGCCATCTGTGCGCGATCGCCCAAGCCGATGTTCGGGTGTCGTTCACGTGCTGCGATCCGTCGGCGCTGATCGGTGCAAGGAAGTCCGCGCATTTCACAGCGCTTCTTGAGCTTAGCCCAAGTTCTGTGCAACGTGGCTCGGCAGTTTGTCGTTACGTAACTCGATTCGGCGCAAGGTCGGCAAGGCAATCACGCCATTCTGCTCGAGTTGAGTGAGGGTGCGCGAGACCGTTTCGATCGTCAAGCCAAGATAGTCGGCAACATCCTGCCGTGACATCGGCAGCTCGATCGCAGCGTTCTTCGTAGTACGACGAGACATATCGAGCAGAAATGCCACGACCCGCTGTTCAGCGCTGCTGATCAAAAGCATCAGATGCTCCTGAAAGCGGCGGAGCTCAAGCGCCATCGCGTCCCAGAGCTGCCTTGTGAGCTCGCAATCTTGGCTGGCGCGAACGATGAGGGCGCTGCGCTTCACCATCAAAAGGTGCGTCTCACAGACCGTCTCCGCCGAAGCGATATGGCTGTCTCCGGCCTCAAAGCCGAAGATGTCACCGGGCAGATAAAACGCACCAATCTGACGACGCCCATCTTCCATAATCTTGTAGGTTCGTACAGCACCCGATACCACCTGGTATAGGTGTTCGGCTGCTTCGTCCTCGCCGTAGATCTCGCTATTGCGAGCGAACCGCATCGGGGTCGCAACCATACCAAACGGTCCATAGGTACGAGATTGCCTGCACAAGACGCTGCTCGGATGATGGCTGATCTCGTGAATACTTGTGGCCTGAGCGTACATGGCGGACTCGATCTTCGAAACGTCAATGGAGCGGAGATTGGCCGCTTCTGATGAACTGGAAAATTTCGATGTTTCCCCTAAGTAGAACCCACTAAGTATTTATACGTATGCCGTGAGAAGAATTCTCGATGGGGGCGACGCAGCCTTTCGGTATCTCGAATGCGGCTCAAAGCCGACCAGCCGCGTTTGAATGAGGAAGCTGCATTCTGACTTGGCCGTTCGGCTTGAAGTTGAGCTCGGGCATCCTCGGGTGGGCGGTGACCAGATTGTCCCGCTCCTCTAGACCGGCAGCCTACGTGCAACGTTCGAAAACCGCGGCGCATGTTCAGCGGTTTCGCCCCGCCTCGTCGATGGAGCGACGGCGGGCCCGCGAAAGCCGGGACAAACGGCGCTCCTGTTCTCCAGATCGGCGGGCGGCTGGTGCCTTGCCCCGCGCCCATCGACTGGGTCCGGGGCGCATCTGGCGGCATATCGCATCTATATTTCTTGCCTTCAGTGCGACATCAAAACCGGAATGACGTTTGCACGAAGCAGATTTCCCGAAATGCCACCGAGCAGCCTTTCCTGCAGCCGAGAGCGGACGTATCCGCCCATCACCAGCAGGTCGAGGCTTTCGTCCGCCACAAGCGACAGGAGGGCGCGGTGTACCGACTGGGGTGCTGGGAGCGACACGATCTTTGCAGGAAGGCCCGACCTTTCAAGATACCGTCCCAAATGGTCGGCGGAGCTCTCCGCCGGGACCTTGTGCGCATCAGTCATCGCGATGATGGTCAGCGCGTCCGCTTCGCGCAGCAGCGGCATCGCGTCGTGCAACGCGCGGGCCGCAAGGCGGCTGCCGTCCCAGCAAATCCCAATTCGTCTGGCCGAAAAAGAGCCGTGGATGACGCTTGGCAGATACAGAACTGGCTTGCCGGCCTGGAGCAGGACGTCCTTGGGGATAACGTTGTCATAGCTCTCGTAGCCGCTCTGGGGCTGCGTGACGATAGTCATGTCGTGCACTCGCGCGCTGGCGCAGATGCTTCGACGCGCCTCCGCTGGAACCGCACTGAGCGCGCGGCTCGCATAGGATATGCCGGAGCTCCTTGCCCGCAGATCAAAGACACGGAGTGCCGCTTCGGCTCTCTCCAACGCACGCGCCTGCTCGATTTCAAAGACCGAAGTGACGGCCACCCCGCTGAGTGCGGCGAGCGGAATAATGGTCCTCTCATAACCGATGGCCACAACGTCAAGATGCGCGCCCGTGCTCAGTGCGAAGGAAATCGAACCGTTCACCGCGGCCCGCACCGGGAGCTCCGTGGGAAGATGGACCAATATGTTCCCGAACATTGCCGTTCTCCGGGCGTGAAAGGATTGCTGCCGATCGGAGCACAAATCTGGGCCGGACAATTGATCTGCTTCATACGCTCGCCGATTTAGTTAGGCAGGATCAAACCGGCCACGGACAGTTCGCGCAGAGTCCGATGCCAAGTAGAAGCAGCATGGCATGTGTTGCATCGCTCATGTCAACTGCGAATCCTGCACGATTCGTGCACAGCGATTTTTGCTGCACAGATTAGGGGGCGGCCCGAGATCGCGGATGCCGTCGATTCTCCCCGTTGCCTGCTCGACATTCACCCTCATCGACAACAGGTACACTGAGAGGATCGCCAGTACGGAAGATGATGTGCGGCTGGTTAGTCCGCGGTCAAGCCGAATACGCCAATGCTCAAGCCTCTCCAACGGCTGCCGGGGGATCAATCAGCAACATGAGAGGACATTGTCGCAGACGGAGAGCGGGCGCAGCGCGACGTGCGGGTGCATCGTTCGCTGGGCTCGTCTTGATTTTCTCCATTGCCGGTCTGTGGCCTATGCTCAAGGCTCCGCTGGACAATGCGTTTTTAAGGCGCGCCATGCTCGCGATTGAGGATCATTCCTGGACGAATTCTCCAAGATCTTTCGAGCCCTTGTTCGTCGCCTGGACCGTGCCGCTCGCGCCCCTGCTAGAATCCTGCGGCGATGGCAATCCGCATCAACTCAGACATGCTGCGTACATTGGTCTTGGCCATCAGGTTGGCGCGATAAACCTCGACCGTCCGGGGGCTGATGCCAAGATCATGGGCGATTACCTTGTTGATCTTGCCGGCTAATAGTCCCTGCAGGACGTCACGTTCGCGCGACGAGAGGTCGGCAAGGCGCCCTTCTGCCTGCAGTTTCGCTGCGTCATCGTCTGGCTTCGTTGGCCGCGCTTCCAAAGCAGCGTTGATGGCACGCAACAGCACCTCATCCTCGAACGGCTTCTCGATGAAATCGACCGCACCCGCTTTCATCGCTTCAACTGCGAGTGATACATCACCATGACCGGTTATCAGGACGACCGGACAGTCGAGGCGATCGGCCTTCAGCTTGCGGACCAGTTCGAGGCCGCTCATTCCTGGCATGCGGATGTCTGATACAACGCAGTCGATCGGACCGCTTGCAATGTCATTGAGAAACTCGGTCGCGGTCTCGTAGGTTGCTACCCAGAAACCACTAATATCAAGCAGAAACGCCAGCGAATCCCGCATCGCGGCTTCATCGTCGATCACAAGAATGCGCCGCCCGGTCATGCTTCTTCACCGACGTCCGCAAATGGCAGCGTGAACTGAAAGATCGTGCCGCCACCCGGATTTGCTTCCGCCACGATGTGGCCGCCATGGGATTCCACGATTGTCCGGCAGATTGATAGTCCAACACCCATGCCGTGTTCCTTCGTCGTGACAAAGGGTTGGAACAGGCGGTCGGCGACATCAGGGCTGATACCGGAACCCGTATCAGCAACGGTAAACCTGGCGAGACCATCGACCTTGCTGACTCCGACGGTCAATTCGCGGCGCGGACAGGAAGCCATCGCCTCGATCGCGTTGCGTATCAGGTTCAGAGCGACTTGCTGGATCTGGATCTTATCTACGATCATTGACGGCAGATCGCGGTCGCTGCGCATTGTCACCCGCACGCCTTGCTCCTTGGCGCCGAGCAGGGCCAGCGCTACAGCCTCTTCAAGTAGCGTGAGCGGATTTTCCACAGAATGCTGCGTCTCGCCTTTGGCAACGAACTCCCGCAAGCGCTTGATGATATCGCCGGCGCGCAGAGCCTGTTGGACGGCGTGTTCGAGTGCATCACCAATGCGATTGGCGTTCGGCTTGTCTGACGCCAGCAGAGCCTTTGCGCCGCGCATATAGTTTGTGATGGCGGAGAGCGGCTGGTTGATTTCATGGGCAATAGACGATGCCATCTCACCCATGGCTGTTAGCCGCGACACATGGACGAGTTCGGACTGCAGCTCCTGCAGCCGCCGTTCCTGCGCCCGCCGTTCGGTTAAGTCTCGGATAAAGCCGGTGAAGAAGCGTTCGCCGCGCACTTTGGCCTCGCCGACGGCAAGCTCCATCGGAAAGGTCGAGCCGTCGCTCCGCTCGCCCACCACGATGCGACCGATGCCAATGATGCGCCGCTCGCCGGTGGTCAGATAACGTTCAATGTAGCGGTCATGCTCGGCCCGGTAGGGCTGCGGCATCAACTTGGATACAGTCTTTCCAACCACTTCGTCCGGCAACCAGCCAAATAAACGCACTGCCGCGGCGCTGAACGAGCGAATGATACCCTTCTCGTCAATGACGATCATGGCTTCCGGTACGGTGTCCAGGATCGACTGCAGATGAGCTTGCCGATACCGCGCCTGCTCCGATTCCTGCCGCAGCCGGTCGCCCATGAAGCCAAGCATGGGACCTAGTACCGCAAATGCGGCAATATCGATCATGTTTGCGGAAACGGTGATGAGGCTTTTCCCAAGAAATGCCGCGCTGATGACGAGGCAGAGCAGGGTCGCGAAGCTCGCTGGTCCGCGGCCGCCGGCGAAAGCGGCAAAAACGATCGCCGGAAGGTAGATGATCGTAAATGAGCGGTCATCGAGATACGGATTGAGCGCCGCGCGGAGCACGAGGGCGAGCGCGGCGGCTGCCGCGGCAGTACCATAGCGATACCAGATGTGGTCGGACATATTTGCCGGCAGACCCTCTTATGAGATCGATCCTACATCGTTTGGCCGCGGGAGGGCCACCGGAGGCAGATGCGCGTCAATTCGCGCCGTTATATTGTTGCAGGATAGCCATCGCTATTTGAACCAAATGCGCCAGTGCGTGGGCTGCACAGCGACGTGTTCTCCGGTCTTCGCCTTGATCCAGCCGCCAAAGATGCGGCGGCAAGGGAAGACCAGCCGATGAATGGTATTACCCTCGATCACGCCAATCTCAAGGTCGCGATCGAAGGGCGCCGTCTCGATCCGCTCCCACGTCACGTTGCCATTAGATCCTGGACGGTGTTCATCGCCGCCGACTGACAAATTCAAGTAACCTTTCAGACAGTACGAACCACATCGCTTGTCCGCCCCGCGACCTGGTTCAGCCCAATATTGCGCAGGCGGCGCGCGGTTCGATCGCAGCAGTCGCCGCCTCGGGTCTGTCGGCGGAGGCATCGTCGAACCCATCGTGCTGGGTCATGGCCCTCTTGCCGATCCAAATATCGGGATTGATGCTACGAAGCACCTTGCCACCTTCGGTCGAACTGATTCGAACCTGCTCAAGCCTTCCCCGGTTGGTCATGATCGGGTGTTTGCAGAAACTGGACTGGACCGCGGCCCACAATTGAGCCCCTCGCCGAGCGAGTTTCGCCGTGGCCTGTCATATCGAACATCCTTTGTTGGTGGGACATCTCCTTGCTACGGCGTCGGTCGTGGGACGGATCGGCTAGCTGCGCTCGGCCCCGCGCGTCGGGCCGGTCCGCGGGTCGATGACGTGGACACCATCGCAGGCGATGCAGGTTACCGGGTGCAGGTCGTTGGCGCTTGGCTCGACTGCGTCGTTCGGCAGCAGTGCTTGAACACGGTCGCCCGTATTTGAGCACGAAAAGATGATGGGGCGCCAAGTCTTTCTGTGAGCCATATGTCTGACCTTGACTGGAGATCGTTTCTATCGCTCGGCCGCCGCTGAAGTATTGATCCAGGTCAAAAAAAGCGATGCGCGTCTAGAACGACCGACGGCGTATGGCTGCCGCGAGCAGGACAGGGGCCAAACATGTTCCCGTTCAGATGATTTGCTCGCCTCGCGCCTTGATCCCGACAAGCCCTGGAACGGCCGGATTGATGGAAATCAAAATAGAGGCGATGCAATCATGCGAATGTTGAAGCGCACTGGACGCGCATCGGACCATGACACACGTGTCATCAATGATGCGAGAGGCGCAAAGGAGACCCTTAGTGATTGCTCGCCTCGCATTGTCGGTGGTCTTGCCGGCGCTGATCGCAGCCATAGGCTTTGGCGCGGAAGCCCTGAACCTTGGCCTTATCGAAACCTTGGCTGCGGCGAGCTTGGTCATCGGCTTTGCCATTGCGGCGGCAGGGTGGGTCGTCAGGCGCGAGATAGGGGCGGTTCGCCCCATTTGCTCACGATCACGGGGACGCAGGTCTGGCTAACGACATGCCGGGCCGCCAGCACGCGTCAGAACAGTCTCTGTCACGGTAAGTGACCGATTACTTTGGATGCTGCTTGAGACAAATCAAATACTCTCCGCGCGCTAATGGCAGAATAGGCACGGATAAGCAAACCCACCGCAAGAGGGTAGTCATGCCTTCATTTAACGTTCGCTTCATTAAGACCGTCTGTGACGATACCGGCCACGAGCATCGTGCCTGTCAGGCAGCGTTCAAGGTCGATGCCGCATCGCTGAGTGCTGCTGCACAGCAAGCGGAGAGCGACTTTTGCAAGCAAAAAGGTGTCCGCGATTGGACCATTTTCGCGGATGCGATGGAGCTTCGAACCCCGCCTGCGTTGCCCCCGGCATGGGGCGGCTAGCCTGAGTTCGGCTAGCGCAGGTCCTTGCGAATTTCATGGCGATGGTCAATCCGCGAGTTCAAGCGCGATCTTTTAAAACATCGCGCCGAGTCGATTCGAAGGAGCTCGCGATGCTGTCGCTAATGCGGCAGGCGGGCTGTTGCCCGCAACACGAAATGGGCCTCGGCGCAGTCTCGCAGGCGCCCCGGGGTAGAGCGATCCGGATCGAACGATTTGCTCTTACATTTGATGCAGGTCAAAAACAAACCTGCCTCCAGCAGCTATGGCTGCTTCGAGGGACATGACACATGGTCAGCCAACCTGCACATATCGGTAGTCCTTGGCGGTTTAGGAATTTGCTCAGCCGATTGCGAGCGAGCCTGTCTCGGACGTCCGAGCTGGCTTGCTTGAGCCCGCAGGACATCGATGCGATCGCGCGCGAGCTTAATCTGTCTACATCCGCTTTTCGAACCCTGGCACAAAGTCCGGGCTCTCCCGAACTCTTGAGCAAGCGCCTCGCACTTGCCGGTTTTTCCGAGCATGCGCTTGCCGCCCGCCATGGCGACGTACTGCGCGATCTGCAGCGAGTATGCGGCCTATGTCAGGCCAAAGCCCGTTGCGTCGCCAACCTCCAAACAGGGAACTATCGAAATCCGCTGAAAGACTGCCCCAACGAACAAACCCTGCGCGCGCTCGGTCGTGAGGTCGACGACGGCCTCCCGCAGCGCTTTTGCGATTGATGAACCCAATCGCTTAGCTCGCCGGAAATAATTCCCCAAGCATCCCGCTTTCAAAGAAGGCCAAGCCATGACAAGCCCATCCTTTGCCTCGAAATCCACGACGATGGGTGAAGCAGGCCTGATGTCGGTATTTGCAGTTTCTGCCTACGTCTTCTTTTTCGCCGGAGCGATGGGGCACGATTCTGCGTTTACCTTCCACGCATTGCTGGCTTCCGCCGCCAGTCTGACCGCAACGGGCGTCATCCTCAATCGCTACTACGAACGGCCGGCGCAATTACCGCCGGCGCAGATCAATGGCCGACCGAACTACAATCTCGGTCCGATCAAATTCGCCTCGGTGCTGGCGATGTTCTGGGGCATTGCAGGCTTTTCCATCGGTCTGCTGATCGCCTCGCAACTTGCCTGGCCTGCACTGAATTTTGATTTGCCCTGGGCGAGCTTCGGTCGGCTCCGGCCCTTGCACACATCGGCTGTGATCTTTGCGTTCGGCGGAAACGTGCTCATCGCGACCTCGTTCTACGTCGTGCAAAAGACCTGCCGCACCCGCTTGGCTGGCGATCTGGCGCCATGGTTTGTGGTCGTTGGCTATAATTTCTTCATTCTGATCGCAGGCACTGGCTATCTGTTCGGTGTCACCCAGTCGAAGGAATATGCCGAGCCGGAGTGGTACGCCGATCTCTGGCTCACCATTGTCTGGATCACTTATCTCATTGTGTTCGTGGCGACACTGTTGAAGCGGAAGGAGCCGCATATCTTCGTCGCCAACTGGTTCTATCTCGCCTTTATCGTCACCATTGCGGTGCTCCACCTTGGCAACAATCCCGCATTGCCGGTATCGGTGTTCGGTTCGAAATCCTACATTGCCTGGGGCGGCGTGCAGGATGCCATGTTTCAGTGGTGGTACGGCCATAACGCGGTCGGCTTCTTCCTGACCGCCGGCTTCCTGGCGATCATGTACTACTTCATTCCGAAAAGAGCCGAACGGCCGGTCTATTCTTACCGTCTCTCAATCATCCATTTCTGGGCGCTAATCTTCCTCTACATCTGGGCCGGACCGCACCATCTGCACTACACCGCCCTGCCGGACTGGACGCAGACGCTGGGCATGACGTTCTCGATCATGCTGTGGATGCCCTCATGGGGCGGCATGATCAACGGCATGATGACGCTCTCGGGCGCCTGGGACAAGCTCCGCACCGACCCGGTACTTCGTATGCTCGTGGTCTCGGTTGCCTTTTACGGCATGGCGACATTTGAAGGTCCCACCATGGCAATCAAGGTCGTCAACTCGCTTAGCCATTACACGGACTGGACGGTCGGCCATGTGCATTCGGGCGCACTGGGCTGGGTTGGCTTCGTATCATTCGGCGCGCTGTATTGTCTGATTCCCTGGCTTTGGAATCGACAGCTGTATAGCCTCAAGCTCGTCAACTGGCACTTCTGGATCGCCACGATCGGGATCGTGCTCTACATCTCCGCGATGTGGGTGTCCGGCATCCTGCAGGGGCTGATGTGGCGCGCCTATACTTCGCTCGGTTTCCTCGAGTACTCGTTCATCGAGTCGGTCGAGGCCATGCATCCCTTCTACATCATCCGTGCCGCGGGTGGCGCACTGTTCCTGATCGGCGCGCTGATCATGGCCGCCAATCTCTGGATGACGGTGAATGCGCGGGAAGCTGATCAAATCCAGGACGCTCGAGCGCTCCAGGTCGCGGAATAGGTCATCGCATGTCGCTCTGGAACCGACACAAGATCTTTGAGAAGAACTCGATCATCTTAATCGCTGGCATCCTTGCCGTGATAGCGATCGGTGGCCTGGTCGAGATCACGCCGTTGTTCTACCTCAAGAGCACGATCGAGGCGGTGGACGGCGTGCGGCCGTATACGCCGCTCGAGCTTGCCGGCCGCAACATCTACGTACGCGAGGGATGCTATGTCTGTCACTCGCAGATGATCAGGCCGTTACGCGACGAGGTCGAGCGCTACGGGCATTACTCGCTGGCCGCTGAGAGCATGTATGACCATCCGTTTCAATGGGGCTCGAAGCGGACTGGCCCGGACCTCGCACGTATTGGCGGGAAATATTCCGATGAATGGCACGTCACGCATTTGACCAATCCGCGCGCGATCGTGCCGCAATCGGTGATGCCGGGCTATCCGTCGCTGGCGAACACCGAGGTCGACCTGACCGACATGGTCGCACATCTGCGCACCAATCGGGCGATCGGCGTCCCCTATAGCGAGGACCAGATCAAGAACGCTGTCGCCGACATGAAGACGCAACTCGATCCTGACAGCGCGAACGTCGAATCGTTCCAGAAGCGTTACCCGAAGGCCGCTGTGCGCAATTTCGACGGCAGGGCCGGCAATCCGACTGAACTCGATGCGCTCGTCGCCTACCTGCAGATGCTCGGCACGTTGATCGATTTCAAGCTCTACGACGAAAAAGCCAATCTGCGCTGAAGGATCCTCTGATGAAAGCGGTTATTTCCATCGAGAATCTGGCATCGAGCTTCGTTGTGACGCTCTGGACGCCGCTGTTCGTCGGCATCTTCATAGCCATCGTCGTTTACGCGCTGTGGCCTCGCAACAAGAGGCGTTTTGATTCTGCGGCGCGCATGCCGCTGCGCCGGGACTGACAGATCATGACCGAGCACAACGACATCGATCACATCTCCGGCCGCTCCACGACGGGGCACGAATGGGATGGTATAAAGGAACTCAACACGCCGCTGCCACGCTGGTGGATTCTGAGCTTCTACGCCACAATCCTTTGGGCGATAGGCTACTGGGTCGTTTATCCGGCATGGCCGCTCCTCTCAAGCTACACGACAGGCGTGTTTGATTATTCGACCCGCGCCAGCGTCGTCAACGACCTCGCAAGTCTTGAGGAGCTGCGCGGCGAGAAGATGGCCGTGCTGGGCAAAGCGTCTCTTACCGAGATCGAGAAGGATCCGGCCCTGCTGGGATTGGCTCGCGCGCGCGGCAAGACGGTGTTCGCGGACAATTGCGCGCCATGCCACGGGAGCGGTGGCGCGGGTGCCAAGGGGTATCCGAATCTCAATGACGATGACTGGTTGTGGGGCGGATCGCTCGACCAGATCCTGCAGACCATCCAGTTCGGCGCACGTTCCGGGCATGCCCAGGCGCATGAGGGACAAATGCTGGCCTTTGGCCGCGACGGCATTCTCACGAAAACCGAGATTGTCACCGTAGCAAACTACGTGCGATCGCTGTCAGGCCTGACCACGGCAGCCAAGTTCGATGCTGCGGCCGGCACCAAGATCTTTGCCGAGAATTGCGCGGTCTGTCATGGCGAGAACGCCAAAGGCAATCAGGCGCTCGGCGCACCGAATCTGACTGACCGGATTTGGCTGTACGGCTCGGACGAGGACACGCTGGTCGAGACCATCAGCTATGGCCGCGCCGGCATCATGCCGGCTTGGAGCGGGCGGCTCGATCCCATCACAGTCAGGGCACTTGCCGTCTATGTCCATTCGCTCGGCGGCGGACAATAGGCGAGATGCGCCGCAAAACCTGCGCGCCGGTGACCCAGGATCAACGCGAGCCATCCGCGCCCGATGTCAGGTCGGTCATGAAGCCCACCGTAAACAAGACCGTTTCGCTCGATGAGCCAGTGAGTGACGAGGATGGACCCCTCTATACAGCCCATAGGAAGGTCTATCCGCAGAGCGTCCGCGGTACTTTCCGCACGATCAAATGGCGGCTGATGGTCGTGTGTCTGGGGATCTACTATCTGCTGCCCTTCGTGCGTTGGCATCGCGGCCTCGGCGCTCCCGACCAGGCGGTGTTGCTCGATTTTCCAAACCGGCGGTTCTACTTCTTCTTCATCGAACTGTGGCCCCAAGAGCTCTATTACTTCACCGGTTTGCTCGTGCTTGCTGCCATCGTGCTGTTCCTGATGAACGCACTGGGCGGGCGGATTTGGTGCGGTTATCTGTGCCCGCAGACGGTCTGGACCGACCTGTTCTATGCGGTCGAGCGCTGGGTCGAGGGCGACCGTCGCGAGCGGCTGAAGGCCGCCGCGCGCCCGATGACAGCAGGGCGCGCGGCAAAGCGCGTGCTGAAGCACGCAATCTGGTTGATGATTGCCTGGTGGACCGGCGGCGCCTGGGTGCTCTACTTCGCCGACGCGCCGACCTTGGTGCACGATCTGGCAACGTTCCAAGCGCCCGCAACCGCCTATATCTGGATTGGGATCCTGACCGCTTTGACATATCTGCTGGCTGGCTACATGCGCGAGCAGGTTTGCGTTTATATGTGCCCGTGGCCGCGCATCCAGGCCGCGCTCACCGACGAATGGGCCCTCAATGTCGCCTACAAATACGACCGCGGCGAGCAGCGCTGCTCATTGAAGAAATCATTCGATCTGCGCGCACGCGGCGAAAGGGTCGGAGACTGCATCGATTGTAATCAATGCGCGGCGGTCTGTCCGACCGGGATCGATATACGAAATGGCGCCCAGCTGGGCTGCATCCAGTGCGGGCTGTGCATCGATGCCTGCGATGCCGTCATGAAGAAGATCGGGCGCAAAAGCGGCCTGATCGGTTACGACAACGACATCAATATCCGCCGGCGGATGGACGGCAAGCCGGAGCTGTTCAAGCCGGTGCGCCCGCGCACGCTCGTTTATGCCTTTTTGATCACGATCATCTGCGCGGTGATGGTTTATGAGTTGTTGTCGAGAACGATGCTCGATCTCAGCGTTCTGCATGATCGTAATCCCATGGCTGTCAGACTCAGCGATGGATCGGTTCGCAACGCCTATACCGTGCGTTTGCTCAACAGGCGCGACTTCGATCGGGTAATCGCGATCGACATCGATGGGCCGCCCAAGACGTCCGTCCACGTCGTCGGCGCCGATTCGGTGACCGTGGATCGGCCGATGATCGTCCTGGCTCGCGATACGACGACAGAACTGCGTGTGCTGTTGACGGCGCCGGTTGACGGCATGGCGGAACGCTCGATGCCGGTGAGGTTTCGGGTCACCGATCTTGGCCTCGGCGAGGTCGCCTCCGCATCGGATCATTTTGTTCTCCCCTGACGATCACTGACGGGATGTGACCATGACCGCATCAAATCAAGTCACGTGGCCCATTACCGGGCGCTTCGTCCTGATCGCGATCCTTGCGTTCTTTTCGGTCGTGATCGGCGCCAATCTGGTCATGATGCGCTTTGCCATCGTTACGCTGCCGGGGACGGAGGTTGACAGCGCCTATCGTGCGAGCCTCGCCTATCAGCGCGAGATCATCGCGGCACGGCAGCAGAACGAGCGAAACTGGCAGGTGCAGGTATACATCCACCGGCAGTCGGATGGTGAAGCTGAGCTTGCGATCGAGGCGCGCGACCGCCTAGGTGCGCCTCTCGCCGGAATGAATTTCGTGGCCCGCCTCGAGCGCCCGGTCGACCGCCGGGCCGATCGGGCGATTGATGTCTCGCAGGCCAATGCTGGGATCTACCGCGGCAGCGCCTCGGGCGTCGCTGTCGGACAGTGGGATCTCGTGATCGAGGGCGACGATGACGACCGCCGCATGTTTCTGTCGAAGAACCGCATCGTCCTGAATTGAGAGCGTGTGCACATGCAGTCCGACATCGACTTTTCTCACTTTCTGAAGAGGACAGGCGCGGGCCGTCTCCAGCTTGACCTTGCGGTGGAGGGGATCAGTTGCGTGGGCTGCATGGGCAAGATCGAGCGCAATCTGTCGAGCATTCCGGATGTGACCTCGGCACGCGTGAACCTCACCGATAATCGGCTGGCGCTCGAATGGAAGGCCGGAGCCCTCGATCCAGCTCTATTTGTCAAGCGGCTCGCCGAATTAGGCTATAGGGCATATCCGTTCCAGCGGGACAATGCGGAGACGCTGGAGGCGGAGAGAGCGCAGGAATTGCTGCGGCGGCTGGGCGTCGCCGCCTTTGCCGCGATGAACGTGATGATGCTGTCGATCCCGGTATGGTCCGGAAATGTCTCGGATATGCTGCCGGAACAGCGCGACTTCTTTCATTGGCTCTCCGCGCTGATCGTCCTGCCGGCCGCGGCTTATTGTGCGCAACCATTCTTCTCTTCCGCTTTTGCCGTGCTGCGGGCGCGCGGAACCAATATGGACGTTCCGATCAGCATCGGCATTCTGCTCGCCCTGGCGACATCGCTGATCGAGACCATCGCTCATGCCGAGCACGCCTATTTCGATGCGGCGATCATGTTGATCGCCTTTCTGCTCGCAGGTCGCTATCTTGACCAGAACATGAGGCGACGCACCCGCGCCTTCGCCAGCAACCTTGCAGCACTCAAGGCGGAGACTGCGGCGAAGTTCATTAGCCCGACCGAGATCAGAACCGTTCCGGTGGCGGCGATCAAGCCGGGGGACATCGTGCTGGTGCGCCCCGGCGAATGCTGTACAGTCGACGGCAACGTGATCGAGGGAAGCTCCGAGATCGATCAAAGCCTTATTACCGGCGAGACTTTGCCGGCGATCGCGACGCCCGGCAGCGCGGTGTTCGCCGGCACATTGGTACGGTCCGGCACCCTGCGCGTCCGTGCAGCGGCGACCTCGGACGGCACACTGCTTGCTGAGATTTCCAGGCTGCTCGATCATGCCCTGCAAGCGCGCTCGCGCTATCTGCGCCTCGCCGAACGCGCGTCGCGACTCTATGCGCCGATCGTTCACATCACGGCCTTCCTGACCATGCTGGGTTGGCTTGCCTCTGGCGCCACCTTTCATAATTCGGTGGTCACGGCGATCGCAGTCTTGATCATCACCTGCCCCTGCGCGCTGGGTCTGGCTATCCCCGCGGTGCAGACGGTGGCCGCCGGCGCACTGTTCCGTTCCGGCGTGCTGCTCAATGCCGGGGATGCAATCGAGCGTATCGCCGAGGTGGATCGGGTGATCTTCGACAAAACCGGGACGCTGACGCTGCCTGAACTCGATGTCGCCAATCTCGCTGGCATTCCCGAGGATGTCGTCAAATTGGCGGGCCGGCTGGCGCTGTCGAGCCGCCATCCGGTCGCCGCCGCCCTGGCGCGTGCTGCCGGCGCAAACGAGCCGTTGGCCGATATCGAAGAGGAGCCGGGACGGGGCGTCCGCGGTTACTATGAGGGCGCGCCGATCCGGCTGGGCCGCCCCTTGTTCTGCGGCGCTGACAGCCTCGCTGACGAGATCCTGTGCCATGATCCCGAGGCCTCCGTCGTCGCGTTCAGCCACGGCGAGGCGAGGCATGTCTTTGCCATCAGGCAAAGGATGCGGCCGGACGCGGTCGAGGTCGTCACAAGCCTCGCACGCCTTGGCATCATGGTGGAGATCGTTTCCGGGGATCGCGAGCCGGCTGTTCGGCGGGCGGCCGAGACGCTTGGCATTCACAAGTGGCGGGCCAACGTCTCGCCGACGGACAAGGTCGCCCGGGTCGAAGATCTGACGAGCAGGGGATACAAGGTGTTGATGGTCGGCGATGGCTTGAACGACGCGCCCGCGCTCGCAGCAGCCCATGCCTCGATGTCGCCTGTCACCGCTACCCATATGAGCCAGGCGGTCGCTGATGCGATCTTCCTCGGTGCGCATCTTGGGCCCGTGATAAAGGCGGTCATTGCCTCGCGCGGGGCGCTGCGGCTGATGCGGCAGAATCTCTGTCTTGCTGTCGTCTACAACGTCCTGGCTGTGCCCGTTGCGATCGCCGGCTTGGTGACGCCGCTGATTGCCGCCGCGGCAATGTCATGCTCGTCGGTGCTGGTCATGCTTAACGCGCTGCGGGCGCGAAGAGGCGAGGCCCTCTGATGGAAGTGCTGATCTATCTGGTTCCGCTCGCCCTTTCACTCGGCTTCCTCGGTCTGCTTGGCTTTCTGTGGTCGCTGAAGAGCGGCCAATATGACGATCTCGACGGCGCGGCCTGGCGCGCCATCGCCGATGAGGAGCCCGATCAGCCTCCAGTGCCGGTCCAAATAGTGCCAACGGACCAGCGCATTTGTGGAAGCGGGCGTCGACGCGAGTACTAACTCGCCCGTCCAGGCGGTCCACCGCCGCAACTGTGGGACAGGCGAAGGTCGGACGGTTAGCAGCCTGTTGATGGCGGCAGGGCGCCGTGATCAGCAGCGGCTGCTCAGTGGCCCACTCGCTATCGATGACCATAGTATGAGAGCGCGATGGTGTCTGCCGGATTCAATGCCTGATCCCCTCTGAGCTGGATACAAATCTCGACCCTACCTGAAGTTCTCTGGCTAATCGCAATTCCCTTTCTCATGGTGTTTCAAAGACTTGTAACAACCTGCTAGGTTCCAACAACGATGTGTCAATTAGGAGACTGGATACGCCAATTCATGGCCAAATTTCTCGATACGAAAACCTCCACGAAACTAACAACTGGGAAGGCGCTGTAGCTATTGCTTCTGAACACATGACAGAGCCTTGCACCTTTGCGCGAGGTCTATGCTTGCCTCCTTTTTACGGTCGTCGCTGTGAAAAAACTATGTTAGAAGCCGCTCCTCTCAAAAGGAGCATTCATTGTGAAAAAAGCAACCAAGAAACGCGTTAAGCGGCGCGAGTGGACTAAGGCAGATATCAAAGAACTCAAGGTCCATTCAAAGGCTCGGACCCCGGTCACGAAAATATCAAAAATGACCAAACGCTCTGTCGGTGCGCTACGCCAGAAGGCCTTACATCTCGGAATCGGACTGGGACATCAGCGGTAGCTAATTGGGCTGCGCTGTTGATTGCTACAGTAGGGCGGCTCCCGGGCCGCCCTTATTGGCTGTTGGATTGTGTCGCAACAGCTGGTTCCGCCCAACCGTTGATCAACCAGCTTCGAGCCCGGGTAATTTCCTATCGATTTCAGCGCCGCGATTGTTGCTGCTGTCCGAGAACGTAGCATTGTCGGAGCTTTATAAAGTGAGGTGATCGAATCCAGCGAACTCAGTGAGTACAGTCTGCATTCCTGCTACGACGAACGTCTGGTCTGCTTCTCGGCGTGTACCTGCCAGAGGACTGGCCGCTTGGTTCTGCAGCCGATCAGCTTTGACGAGGTCCCGGAGTCCTCAGCTGGCTGATGAGAGGAGAGCTTCTCACCTACGACGTTAGGGGCGGTTACCTCAACAAGGAGCTTCTCCAACACAGGGCAGGGCGTGTGTGTCCACGATCGGCGGCGCGTCAAAGATCTTCGTGGCTTCGACCGACGATCGATTTGCAGATGAAGATGGGCTTTTCACACCACGTGCTGGGCGGAGCCTGGCGATGGCGGAGCGGCCTCGAGCGTCCGGCATCTTCGATGAGATTTTTGGAAAGCGCTTTGTGGCAATATCTCGGCAAAAAGCTGGTGACACGCTAAGTCACATGAGCCCGCAGATCTAAGCCAGCTCTGCGCGATTTGCTTAAGCGCGAGATTCAGCTCCCGCCACATCGAGGTCTGTACAGACGACGCGCCCGAAACCGCTCAAGAATGTTCAGCTTTCATCAGGGGTCGGCTCGTAGCTACCTCGTTGTTACTGCGACGGTCCCCTTTGGCTGACCACAGTTGAGAAGGTCGTCGTTATGGCCTAAGAGTGGATTCTGCAAAAATTGGGACGCGGCGCAGTCATGGGCCCACGGGTTAGCCGATAGAAACAACCTTGCGAGTGGGGCGTTCCTCGAAGATCATTTGGGCGCAAGAGTGCCCCGCCCAGCCTGCTGGTGAGCTCGAGCTTCGGAACGATACGGCGCGCTCAGCAGCAATAAAAACAGCGCTCGGTTGGCTTGATATCTGGCGGCCGAGCGGCTGCGCCCTGAGCCCGTCATCATCTGCTTGCCCTCGTCGGTATGCACGGACCACAACCACCTTCGTCGGCGCTGCTTCAAGGAAAACTCGAAGACTGGAAGCGTTGACATGGCTACGTGGCATCATTTCTGACGGACGTGCGTTTGGTCTTCGGAAGGCCAGAACCGCTCTCGCGGTAGACCTTCTCCAGACGACGCCTGACTGCAGCCAGCTTGGCAATGAACTCGCTTGATCCGTTAACCCCGAATTCATCAGAAGCGAGCTCATCCAGTGCTTCCTGCCCTGCCAAAGATGCCAGACGTTTACGAGTTTTGGCTGTCAGCGTCATCTGCACGACCCGAGCGTCGCTTGCGCAGTGCTTGCGCCGCAGGAATCCATTTTTCTCGAGCAGCTTTGAATGGGTCGTGACGAAGGAAGGATCGACGTGCATCAACTTTGAAACCATGTTGACGGGGACACCATTCTCTTTCCCCAAATAGGCCACGGCCATCAGGATCATCCACTGTGGCCCGGTGATGCCAAGGACATCGGCTCGGGATCTCGCAAGCTCTTCGAGCCACGCACTGATCGATCTGATCTCCCACATGAACGGCCGGATCGTCTCCAGTTCGTCAGTAGAGGTACTGCCAAGCGCGTTTGCTGGGCCAGGCAAATCCGGCGGCATCGAAGCTCTGGTTCCATCTTTTACCAGCTTGCCTTAGCGCGAATGAGAAGTGGCGACAACGCCGTAAGAGCAGGCAAATCAAATGCTTGGTACGGTACGGACGAAAGGGGAGTGTGCCAATCATGAACTGGCCGGAGCAGTTGCGGCAACAGAGCGCTCATTGTCTTGACGAACCGGCGGCATCCACTTGTCGGGTCGATCCCACACGCCGGTAAGATTGATGCCCCTACCAACGAGACGTCCATGGTCTGCTTCATTGGTTACTCGCCGGCTTGCTCACTCCTTTGCCGGATCATCGAGCGGTCAAAGTCTCGAGCGAGGAACGTTAGAACATCTGCGCCGCGTGTCGCGAAATCTCGACGCGCCATCTTTCCCTCTGATTAAAGGATACGACTTGCTCTTCCCACGCGGTCGGACTGCAATGTCCAGCACCGCGAGCCGTTGGGCGCAGACCATCAGCCTCGATGAGATCGGGCCGATTATGCAGAAAGCGATCGATAAGCGACAAGGCAAGTTCAACGACGAGGTCCGCCGGTGGGCTATCATCGAAGCCAATGCAAATTGCTTCCGAAGCCGAGACGATACGTCTTGACGCTCGGTTGCCTGGGGCTAGTGTCGTCGCTTCACGCCTTCGCCAACAGTGTTGTGTGGTGGTTGCCCGATAAACCGCAGTATAGTCTTCTCATCCGATTCCATATCGGCGGCTTGCCTTCGTATAGTTGAGCGGGCTTTTGGTCACAACTAGCCTTGCGAGTAGGCGGCAGGCTGCCGATTGCAATTGCCAAAAACGCTTGCGCGATTCATCAATTCGACGGATTCAGACCATGAATTGCAGGCGCCTCCCTCCTCGTATGGCAAAGTGTCGCGAGCGATCGGCCGATGGGAAATTGCGCGGCCGCCGTCGTCCTCGAGCGAACAAGTGTGTGGTCCGGGGGGCGCTTTCCTCGAGCGCATCAGGAGCGGTATTTTGAGCCAGGATGCAAACCGCGGGGCCACGGTCTGCTTTCTGCTCGGCCTTCCACGGTCCGGAACGACGCTGTTGGCGCATTTGCTCCAACAGCATCCGGAAATTACAGCTCCACCAGAGCCTTGGCTCATGCTGGCTCTTGAGGCGTTTGGCAGGGTGGACCATCGTCACCCGGCCGGAACATCTCTGATCGAAACGGCAACTTCCGAGTTCTTGGGCAGGATCGATCGCGCTGCCGTCAGCCGTGCCTTTGCGGATGCGGCGTACGGTGCGTATCTGTCCTCGGCGGGCAAGCGCATCATCGTGGACAAGACACCACGCTACTGGATGGTGCTCGACTATTTGGATCTTCTTTATCCTGAGGCGCCGCATATTCTTCTGATGCGCAATCCCTACGCCATTGCCGCATCCCTGAAGTCGACTTGGGGAGTCCCCCTTCAGGCGAAAAGCTCCCGTTCGGTCAGCTTGTCCTCGCTTGCTGATCTCATGCTCCGCCTGCCTGACGTTATTGCCTCTTCGCTTGCTGATCTGGTTCTCGGCCTGCCCAAACTCGCTGCGCACCGCGATCGCCGGCAGACGATGGTGGTGCAGTACGAACGCCTGGCGGCGTGTCCGGAGGAGGAAATCCAGCGTCTCATCGCTGGCCTTGGCTGTGATCCAAAAGACACCGCAGCTACGTCGACGGCTCGGGCCGATTATCTTCACTCCAGCAGCTTTGGAGATCGGAAAATCCTTGAAAGAAGGACCGTCGATGAGTGTCCGTCGTCAGATAATTTGAGACTGATCAGGCTTTTCGCGAAGAGAGGCTCTGGCTCATCTGGGTTAGAGTTTAAGCAGCCTGCAGTTGATGCTGCAAGCGGCGGTTTGCGATGGTGTCGCGTTTGATGCGGTTTCGCTCTGCGAGCATCGCCTCAGCCCTGCCGAAGTAGACATCGGCCGGCGTGAGGTTGTCGATGCTCTCATGATAGCGGAGGTGATTATAGTGTTCGACGAAGGCCCGTACTTGACGTTCGAGATCACCGGGTAGGTAGTAATTTTCGAGCAGAATGCGGTTCTTGAGCGTCTGATGCCAGCGCTCGATCTTTCCCTGAGTCTGAGGATGGTACGGAGCGCCGCGCACATGCTGCATACCCTTCTGGTCGAGCCACTTGGCCAGATCGTCTGCCACGTAACTCGAGCCATTGTCGCTGAGAAGCCTTGGCCGGTGCGCGACGGCGATGTGGTCAAGACCGGAGGCGGCGAGTGCCTGGTCGAGGGTGGCTGTGACATCGGAAGCGCACATGGTGGGACCAAGCCTCCAGGCCACGATGTAGCGCGAGAAGTCGTCAAGCACGGTCGAGAGATA
>NZ_JASAUT010000081.1:0-28807 GCF_029952935.1 Bradyrhizobium sp. Mp19
AGCCCTTCAAATGGACCAAGTCCGCAGACCAGATCTTGGCTTCCGTCAAACGCTTTTGCCACAAAGCCCAGCAGACTTTATGTGGCGAACTTTAGATTCATGTGACTAGGGCGCGGACTCATAACGAGCGGCGAGCCATAGCCGGATAGATGCAAGTTGGATGAAGGCAAGGTAGTTTCCAGCAAGCCTGTCGTAGCGCGTCGCCACCCGACGGCATTGTTTGATCCTGTTGAAGAACCGCTCGACGCGGTTGCGGGCGCGGTAGAGATACGGGCTGAAGCAGATCGGATCGGTCCGATTGCTTTTCGGCGGGATATTGGCCCATGCGCCCTTTTTCATGGCAAGCTCCCTGATCCAGTCAGCGTCGTAGCCGCGGTCGGCGAGCAGCATTGATCCGGATCTCAAACGAGAGAGCAGTTTACCGGCAAGTCGAACGTCGTGCGCCTCGCCAGGACTCAACGCAAGTTGTACCGGTAGACCATTGCTGTCGACCACCGCGTGGATTTTGCTCGTCAGACCGCCGCGTGACCTTCCCATCGATTGACGCCAGTTTCTTGTGATGCAGGCCCCATGTTGATGTACGCGAACAATGGAAGTGTCGATCATCTGCACGGCAGCATCATGGGCGCCGGCCAGTGCGCTCATGAGCTTGGCCCACACGCCGGCCCGTCGCCAGCGAACGAATCGATTGTAGCAAGTGGTGTACGGACCGAAGTTTTCTGGCAGGTCGCGCCATGGCGCTCCGGATCGCAAGACCCAGAAGATGCCGTTGAGGACACGACGGTCATTCACCCGCGGCACGCCGCGCGACTTATTCGGCAACATCGGCTTAATGACGGACCACTCATAGTCCGTGAGTTCGTAGCGCATGATTCGGCCCCTTCCGTTGTGTGGCTTGAATCATGGCTCGGCTGTCGGGCTCAACTGGTCGCTATGCACTCGAAAGCCGACCGATTATGCTCACCTTGAGTTTTGTCGTTCCTGACCCAATGTATGGTCCGGCCGTGCGTAGCAAGAGGTTCGTCGATCAGGTGGTGAGTGGTCTTGCATCAATGTATCCGGCCTTTGATTGGAGCATTCTCTCCGGGCCATCATGGATATCAGCGCGCGTGCGTTCTCATTAGCGGACAGGCCTCGATTGGGCCATTTGGGTCACCAGTGTTCGCATGCGCCGGGAAGACCGAACCTCCATCTCGTCTCATCCTCTCGCAGACCTTGGCTGGAACCTGTTGATGGGGTTACGTCATCGCTTGCTCCTCCTACCTCGCAGTTCCTGTGTTCGAGCCGGGGGCCGTTCCTTCGTCCCGGCCCGCAGGACGTGCGTCGCGTCGCGCGCACGGGCGGTCAAGGCCGGCCGTTGCGCTTTGCTTGCGGCTGGCTCCGGCGTTGCCAGGCCGCGCCTTGACCGCCCCGAGCACGGCGCGACGATCAAGCGGATTGGACGTCTGCATCGTTGGTCCTTGTCAGCTCGAAGGCGCGTCCTTTAGCCAGCACCGCCCAGGCGATGCGGGCAAGCTTGTTGGCGAGTGCGATCGCTAGCACGTTGTGGTGCAATCGCTTCTTGGCGGCTTCGATCCAGGATCTGAGTCCGTAACGTTCCCAGTTCTTGATCCTGACCAGCACCACCCATGCCGCCTGCACGAACAGAACGCGCAGGTAGCGATTGCCGCGCCTTGAGATTTTGCCGAGGATCGTGCGGTCTCCCGTCGAGATCTGCTTGGGCACCAGTCCGAGCCAGGCGCCGAAGTCACGGCCTTTGGAGAAGACGTCTCCAGTGCCGATCGCGGCTACCATGGCGCTCGAAATGATCGGCCCGATGCCAGGCACCGTCATCAGGCGCGAACATGCCTGATCTTGACGGGCCAGTGCTTCGATCTCGCCGGAGAGGCTATCGATGCGCTGATCCAGCCGGCGCCAGTCGCCTGCCAACTCCTCGATGACACGCAACATGCGTGGCGACAGGGCATCGGTGCGCGTGGCAAGGATGGTGGGCAGTTCTGTGCGCAGGAAGCCGATACCCTGGCGCACCGCGATCCCGCGTTCCAGCATGAAGGCGCGAATCTGGTTGATGATGCCGGTGCGTTGCGACACCAGCCGCTCGCGCACCCGATGCAGCGCCTGCAGATCCAGTTGCTCCGCGGTCTTGGTCGCCACGAACTTCATCGTCGGGCGTTGCACGGCTTCGGCAATCGCTTCGGCATCATTGAAGTCGTTCTTCGGTCCTTTGCTATAAGGGCGGACATATTTGGCCGGCATCAACCTGGCATCGTGACCTAGCGATGCGAGTTTGCGGCTCAAATGATGTGCGCCGACGCAGGCTTCCATGCCGATCAGGCAAGGCTGCATATTGGCGAGCCGCGCCTCCACCTGGCCACGCGACCACTTTTGCCGCAGCACGATGGCGCCGCGCGTATCGTGGCCCACGACGTGGAACGAGTTTTTGCCGATATCGATGCCGATCACGGCGATCGCAGTACTGGGTGTCTGGGACATGGCGTGCTCCTTGTCTTGGCGCCCCTGGCCAGCTTATCGCTGGCGGGGCAGGAGCACGGCCGGACCATCCCATTAGCAGATCTGAGGCGTTGCGCCGAGCCCCGCGAAGTAGCCAACGTGGTGATCTTTCTCGATAGGACGGCGCCAGCGCGATGGCTGGGCCGTCCTGACGGCTGATGCGGGGACCATCAATCGGCTAACCGGCGGTATCGAAGACAGCTGCCGGTCCTTCATGATGAAGGTCCGTCAAACGTGTGCTACGCAGTGGTTTGCACAGAAGAGCGACGCAAGCCGGTGCTCCATAGCCAAACGGCCGAAACCATAAAGTAGAAGGCACCGAACGCGGCGTAGCCGGCAACGTCACTAATCCCGACATTGGTAACAACCCCCGCCCGGTAGACGAAGAAGCACCCCGCCAGCGCCGACTGTGCGCCGCTGAGGATCATCGCCCATTGTGCGCCGGCCGATCCCCAGCGGCCCACGCCGGTCGCAAGCTGAAGAAGCCCCGCGACGACCGCCCATGCCCCGAAGATCAAAAGCACGGCATTCATGCTCCGCGTCAGCGCGATGGTGACCGCTATTGCAGTAATAATGCTAATGATGACATTGACCATCTGGCTCTTGCTCGAAGCAAGCCCACTGCTGCGTTGCGCGTCGAGATAGTTGGCGAGGGCATCCCACAAGGGATAGGCAACCAGCAGGATGGCCGCGAGATGGGAACGGTCTCTGGCGATCGTCAAGGCCGCAACCGCCCATAGAGCCGCGACGGCAGAGCGAATGAAATAGTAGCGCTTGAGCCAGGCATTGGCTTTCGGAGAAGGACGTGTAGTGCTGAGCGTCATGTGGTCTCTTCCTGGATGGCAGTTACCCGTCCGCCTGGTCATTATGTTTTCACGCCACGGCGTAGCAGAGGGGAAGCATCATGATTGTCGTTTCGCCTCCTTTGCGAGGCGGCGTCGGACAGGATGTAACCAACTACGAGGCGATGCCGGGAGCCGTTACTGAGGCCGAACGAAAATTTTGGACGGTCCTCACAGCCTGAGCAACGCAGGCCTGCATATAAATCGACTATTGCAATTAGGAACCGTTTGGTTTATATTGCCCGTATGATGACCATCAATACCAAACTTCCTGTGGGACGCCCCCGTGAATTCGATCTCGACGAGGCGGTGAGGCGAGCGATGCAAATCTTTTGGGATCGTGGGTTTCACGACGCATCGTTGCCTGATCTGCTTGCCGGAATGCAGCTTTCGAAGGGCAGCTTCTACAAGGCTTTCGGTGACAAGAAATCTGTCTTCCTGCGCGCCCTCGAGTTCTACACCGACGATGGCGTACGAAACGTCCAGGAGGTTCTGCGATCAGCCCCCTCGCCGAAGGCGGCAATCCGCAACGCGTTGGTGCGGTATGCGGATTTGTCGTCTGGGAAAAAAGGGGTGCGCGGTTGTTTCGGTGTGTTGACGGCTGCCGAGATGTTGCCGGGAGATCCCGACATCGCAGAGGTGATCAAGCGTCTTTTCTCCAGGCTTCAAGCCCTGTTCGCTGCAACGATCGCGAAAGGACAGGCCGCCGGCGAAATCGCCAATAGGTCCGATCCTGAAGTCATCGCGCACTTTATCGTCTCACATGCACAAGGCATGCGGGTGCTTGGTAAAGTTGGATCACGCCGCGACGAGATGCTGAAAGATGCCGATCTCCTGATGGAGATGCTTTTTTAAAAGCAAAATTAGGAACCAATTGGTTCCTATTGCAGTTGTGCCGATGGCACGCTTGGCTTTCCTGGGAGCTTCAATGTTCGGATATCAGCAACAGAGTCACCGATTGGACTGCGGCGAAGGTTACGGTTCGATATGAGGAACTCAGATGCCAGGCGCTCTATGCGGTTCTCGGTATTCGGTGCAATGGCGATCGTTCTCTCGGGTTGTGCCAGTCGCAGCGGCCTCGTCGAGGCCGATATCATCAGCACGCCGAGTGAGTACGCGCAACTCGTCGACGGAGTTTACACCTTACCAGCCGTCGACATATCCGGCGTCGATCCGGCGATGTTGCGCCAGCGCGTGGACTATACGACGAATGAGCCTGTCGGGACGATTGTCATCGATACGGCTGCTCATCAGCTCTATCTTGTCGAGGGCGACGGAAAGGCCATGCGCTACGGCATTGGCGTTGGCAAGGATGGTCTCGCTTTCGCAGGCACCGCGACCATTAGGCGAAAGGCGGAATGGCCGCATTGGACTCCGACCAAGAACATGATGAATCGGGAGCCTGCGCGCTATGGCCATCTCGCCAGCGGAATGGCCGGCGGGCTTGGCAATCCCCTTGGACCACGCGCGCTGTACCTCTTTCAGGGCGAACGGGACACGATGTTCCGCATTCATGGGACGACCGAGCCGGAGACGATCGGTCGCGCCGTTTCGAGCGGATGCATTCGACTCATCAACCAAGACATCATCGATCTCTATAGCCGGGTCAAGATCGGCAGCCGCGTCGTCGTCATCCAGGGCGGCCGAGCGGTGAGTTCTTGAGCATGGCCTCTGATCGCAGAGAGTCGGTCGGCCTTGGCCGATATCACGGGTCGCAATAGCGGCGAACGATTTGCATCGTCTGATAACAACTCGGAGAAGAAAGCATGAAGACTTGGCTCATCACAGGCTGCTCAAGCGGCTTCGGCCAGCGGCTCGCGCTCGCGGCGGCGGAGCGCGGCGATCAGGTCGTCGCGACGGCCCGCAGTGTCAAGACGATCGAGGATATGGCCGAGCCTTTCGACGGCCGCATGATCACCGTGCCACTGGACGTGACCGATGCGGCGGCAGCCAAGGCCGCGGTCGCAAAAGCGGTCGAGACCTTCGGCGGGTTCGACGTGCTCGTCAACAATGCCGGATACGGACTGCATGGCGCGATTGAGGAGGGGACGTCTGACGAATACCGGCCGATGTTCGAGGTAAACCTCTTCGGTTTGATCGAAGCCACCAGAGCCGCCCTGCCCGTCATGCGGCGCTCGGGCGGAGCGATCGTCAATATGTCGTCCGTCGCCGGCATCTCGGGCGGCGGAGGCGGCGGTTACTACAACGCCGCCAAGTTCGCCGTGGAAGGGATTTCCGAAGCGCTCGCCAGCGAGTTGAAGCCGTTCGGCATCCGAGTGCTGATCGTGGAGCCTGGGCCGTTTCGCACCGATTTCCTCGGCCGTTCGATCACAGTCGCCGCCAACGAGATGCCGGAATATGCCGGGACCTCGCGCAGGCACTATCGCGAAACCAATAACGGCAATCAGGCGGGCGACCCCGACAAGGCGATCGCAGTGATCCTGCGCGCCGTCGACGACGACGACGCCCCGCTTCACCTGCCGCTCGGCCCGGTCGCGCATGCTGCCGCCGAGCGAAAGCTGGCTGCCTTCCGCAGCGATATCGACGCCTGGCACGACATCACGATCGCTACCGATTTCGACCCGCCCGGAACGCGGGTCGCGAGCTCCGATCGAACGTCAACATCGACGGGACAGCGACCATGATCGCGACTCTGAAGGGTTTTGCCCAACAGCTGGTGCCGGTGAACGGCATCAAGATCAACGCCGTCACGGGCGGCTCAGGCCCGTCGATTCTTCTGCTGCATGGCTGGCCGGAAACATGGTGGGAATGGCACCATGTGATGCCGCAACTGGCCGCGCATTTCAGCGTGGTCGCGATCGATCTGCGCGGCGCCGGCTTTTCCGACTGTCCGCTCGGCGGCTACGACAAGGCGACAATGGCGCGCGACGCGCACGAAGTGATGGCTGCCCTTGGCCATCAACGCTACGCAGTGTGCGGCCATGATATCGGCGGAATGGTGGCCTTGCCGCTGGCTGCTGTCTATCGAGAGGCCGTAACCCACCTGGCCGTTCTGGACGTTCCGCTTCCCGGCTGGAGCGGATGGGAGGCGACGATCGCAACGCTCTGGCACTTTGGTTTCCACATGAGCCGGGATCTCCCCGAGCGCCTGATCCATGGCCGTGAATACGACTATGTTTCGAGCTTCATGGCCGAGCGGTTCTACGATCACAGCAGCTTCGATCCGGCGGATGTCGAGATCTACGCCAAAGCAATGGCGCTCCCCGGCCGCACCCGCGGCGGCATGGAATGGTATCGCACCCTCGCCGCCGACCACGCAGCGGCGCTTGAGTACAAGAAGCAACCGCTCGAGATCCCGGTGCTGGCTCTCGGCGGGGATCATCGCTTTGGTCCGCATATGGTGCCGATGGTCGAGGAATTCGCCAGCAACGTAACGGGCGGCTCGATCGCCCGCTGTAGCCACTATGTCGCGGACGAGCGGCCGGATGCAGTCGCAGCCGCTCTGATCGAGTTCATCGGAGCCCATTGAAACTCGGCGCCCGTGTCGTTGTGGGCCGGAGAAATCGCGACACTGCGGCAACAGAGCCCCGCACTCATCACGATCGATCAATTCAATCAGAAAGGACAACCCGTCATGACCACACCTATCATCCGCGGCGTCAACCATATCGGCATCACGGTGCCCGACATAGAAGCCGCGAAATCGTTCCTGGTGCAAGCTTTCGGCGGCCAGGTGATCTATCAGTCCTTCGGGCCGCAGGATCCGCCGCGGCAAGGCCCCGAATTCGAGCGGGCCGTCGGAGCGTTCCCGGGAACGGTCGTGCGTGGACAGGCGATGGTCAAGATCGGCACCGGACCCGACATCGAGCTGTTCGAAATGCACGGCCCCCAACAAGCCCAGCCGATCCGAGCGAGCGACTTCGGCATCACGCATTTCGGTGTCTACACCGACGACATCGACGCCTCGGTCACGCGCTTCGAAAAGGCCGGAGGCACACGCCTCACCGCGCCGCGCGCGATTCCTTACGCAACCGAGAAAGGTCTTGGAAACAAGGTCTGTTACTGCCGAATGCCATGGGGCACCACGATGGAATTCATCACCACGCCAGATCGCATGCCTTACCACGACCAGACGGCCTTGCGGAGGTGGCAAGACGAGGATTGAGATGAGCGGGACGGCGCCGGCTCGCGCCGTCGACATGCAGGTTGCACGGCACCGGCTGGGCGCTCGGTCCTCCGCGCGTCTTTTCGAAACAGAGTCCAAGCCGCCGTCTCATCCTCGATATGTGCCCGAATCGGCGGGGCAGCGCGATGCCGGACGATTCACACGGTTCGCGTAAACCGGGCAAGGGCCGTCCGGCGGCCGACATACATATCGATCGCAATCATAAACAGCGGACGCGCGCTGAATGCGAAGGTTCTGTAGAAAGTCGTCTGATGGCAAATGCAACAATGGTCGTGACCTGCAGCGGCGGCACATACTTCGATCGCGACTATTATGTCGACGTGCATCTACCGTTGGCGCTCGCATGCTGGCAGAAGCATGGCCTCGAAAGCGCCGCCGCCTTCTTCCCTCGAGACGTCAATTCGGTAGATGTTTCCGTCGGGTTTTATCGGTTTCGCGATGAGGCTTCGCTTCACGCTGCGCTTGCATCCGCCGACACCGACGCAATTATGGACGATGTCCCCCGATTTACTGACGCCAACGTTACCCGAATGATCGGAGCCCCGCTCTGACGGGCGGATGTCGCGATGCATCCCGTTAACTCGTCAATTCCGACTGGCAGGATCATACGCCTTACCAGTGGACGAAATTCCTGACATTGACGCCGGTCGCGGCCAAGCGTCGACCCATCTCGGAAGTCCGACAATGTCCGCTTTCGCGCCGTTGTTGGGGGACAAGCGGACATAGGTGCGCCTACTCTCAGCGGCAGAGTTTATGAGTACGCACCCTAGTTTACAAATGATCGTTTTACGTTCTTGCGGCGCCCATGGTTGTCTTTGGGCACGAGAGGGCGATCGGCGGACAGTCGAAGCGGATCTCGTAGTGCGGTGGCCAGAAAGCGACATCGCAAATACATAGGAAGAATCCGGACATGAACAAAACCCAGATACATTCCTTCGTGCTTCCCGATGCAGCAAAAGCATTTTTGCAGAAGGAACTAGCTCCCATCAAATATCCTGCCACCGCCTACGGATCTTATCTTGCGCAGATCTCCGCAGTGCGGTCGAAGATCGCCGTTGCGTTGACCGATATCCTGCCGTTTCTCTCGGAGCAGGTTCCTCCGTCAGCTCGCCCCGCGGCTATCGAGATTACGAATCTGCCGGTCGATGCGAACATCGACCGCCCTCCGTCCAATGGCGCGAAGCTAAAGCATATCCCAAAGGCGTCGTACTTGTCTGAGAATCTACTCGTTCTCTTCGCCGGGCTGTTCGGCACTCCCTTCTCGATGTCGTTCGAAAGCGAGAGCCTAGTGAACAACGTCATTCCCTTGCCGTCCGCCAAGTCGGACTTTAGCGCCCTCAGCTCTTCGTCGGATCTGAGCTTCCACATCGAGAACGCGGCCTTGAGATTTCATGACAATGGCCGCGACTGTGCGCCAATGGCGCTGTTCTTCACTGGAGTTGTAAGGCGCGGCTGCCTTGCCCTTGCCGATGCACTCCACCTCCGGGGCGTGGAAAGAATAATGCTTCCAGCCACGCTGACGCTGCTGTTGCGAGCGGATCTGCGAAGCGCGGCTGAGCGGGAGGACGAAGGCGTTCTCGAGCACAGCTCGACCTTCGATCTTGCGGCCGATATCGCGGATGATCGTACGCCTCCGACGGGGATCTCGTCGTATGCGTACGGATGATCCGGCCCAGCCGGCTGTGCAGGATGCGCAACTGCCGCTGATGCCGCCTGAATTGCTTGGCATGGGCGTAGCGTCCCGCCATCATTGCCGCGGTCTTGGCGACGCGAAGATAGGACTGCCGCAGCTTGACCCCGTGCTTCCTCGCCATGCGGTTGAGCCCCTTGATGGCCGCGTGCAGCAGCTTAGCATCGGTCGGAAAGGTGATCGCCTTCGGCTGCACGGTGGTATCGACCGTGACACGCTTGAGGTCCTGGCTGCGTAACGCGCCGGCTTCGTGCGCCACCCGCAGGCTCTCGGCCAACAGCAGCTCCAGCTTGTCGCCGAGCCGCTTGCGCCAGTGGCTCAGGTCCGAGCGCTCGTGCGGAAATGAATGCTGGAAGAACTCTTCGCCGGTGAAGTACTGGAAATACGGGTCGTGGACCCAGCGCTCGCACACCCCTTCGTCGGACAGGCCGTAAATCTGCTTGAGCAGCAGCAGCCCAATCACGAAGCGGGTCGCGATGCCTGGCCGGCCGTTCTCGCTGTAGAGCGGGGCGATCTCCCCATCGATCCAGTCCCAGTCGACCCTGCCGGCGAGCTGAACCAGCTCGTGCTTCATATTGATGATCTGGTCCAGCCTGGCCCGGAACAGATCGCCCGATCCCGTCGCCTTCTGCTTCTTCGGCCGCATCACCCCCTCCGATGCGACCACGGAATCATGACTGGCGATTCGACGGAATCTTGAAAATGAAATTGGAAGGTTCCGATCCCTGAAGCATCAAAACCCTGCAATCGCAAAAAAGCCGGTCTGTCAGATTACGATTCCACATCAGTCGCTTGGTCGCTCTTAACGGACGACTGCCTACTTCATGTTCACGCCGATGATGCGGTTGCTTTCAGCGATTATCCTGCGGAAGGGCTGAACCGCCATTTTGCAAAGCATTCACGTTATCGTACCCCGTCGTCGTGACGGCCGCTAAGCACATCGCTGTCCTGGGCCTGGTCGCCGATCTCCGCAGAACCGCTTCCAGAATCCGGCGCGTCGCAGTAGGCTTGCGACCGGTCGTCTATCGATAGCGCGCTCCTCCAGAAAGTGATTGCGGATGCGTTCCCGTTGCTCATCCGTCAGCCAAATCATTCTTTTTAGCGTCCTCGTCGTCGAAGGTTTCGGTCGCGCGACTAAGCCGAGATTAGGAATATATCCGTAACGAAGATTAGCCAGTACGCTACTTACAAGCCACGAACTTCTATAAACGCTTGGTCCATTGCTAGCATGACTTTGTCGAAGGCCGAATGTCCCTTGAGGTCACTTCGCATGGAACGACGCCGCCCGACAGCCTCAGCTTGCCGCTTACACTATTTCTTCTTCCTGCGACGTGGACGCGCCGGCTTGCGACCTCCAGGCAGGGTCTTGGGAGTCGTCGCACTTTTAGACGGCCGAATAAACAACTCGGACAAATGAACGTCCAGCGTCTCGGCGATGCGTTCGAGAAGATCAATTGTCGGGTTCTTCGATTGCCGCTCAAGAGCCCCCATATACGAGCGGTCAACCCCCGCTTCGTAAGCCAATTTCTCTTGCGAAATACCTCGCTCTACGCGGATTCGACGCACATTCCAGGCCACAATCGCACGAGTTTTCATGCGTAAAACATGTCATGAAGCCGGGGCTTCAAACCACTGGCTATAGTCCCGCTATTAATTTCTTCGCGAAAGCCGCCTGCAGCGCACACTCGCCTAAGCTTCCTCCGACCACGGCTTCGTATTCGGCAAGAGTGCGTATATAGCGCGACAATCAGGATGAGAGTCTCACCCTGATCGCCGCCGCGCATGCGTAACAACGACGGCGGTGGGGACGCCGCCAGCTCCGCCGCGATCTCAGCCGGGCGGACCGCGCCATTGCGACTAACAACTCCATCGAGATGAGCGGAGTCGACGACCCGCAGCCGGCGCCCATCCGATTGCAGTGTGGACGGCAACCTGGTGCAATCCATGGCGGATCCGCACTTCCCCGGCCACGATCGTCACCGCCATGCGCTCGCCAATAAGGCGCCATGGCACGGAGTAGCTGTTCGCGTCGATCTCGACGGCGCAATCATTGCCGACGACGTGGGTCAGTTCACGCAAGGGTCCGAACGACGGCTGTCCGCCGAGCGGTTTCAACCGATGTATCTCATCACGCGCAAAGCGGATGATCGGGGCGCCTCGCCGGTCGCGCCCTGGATGCGAACGTTCGCAACATCACGCTCCCATCTGTCGAGATGCGCCTCGAATGCTTCCCAACTTGGGAAGGAATGACCGGCGATCGCGTTCTTCTTCACGTAGCCGACGCCATTCTCCGTCTCGCCCTTCGTGCGCGCCCGATACGTCTGCAAACAATCTCGGCGTCGACCGCCCGATGGCGCGCAGGCTCGATCAACCATCTGAGCGTGTCTCGCTCACCGGCCTCGAGGACGGCCAGCCGCTCACCTGCCGCATCAGATTCGTTCTCCACGGCTGAGAGCCCACGGCTGAGGCTCGAGGCATCGAGCTTCAGGAGACCGGCGAGCAACAGGCCGAGCGCACGCCAATCGTCGAGGAACGACATGATAATCGGTGCACCTGCGGATTTCGCAAAGACGACGAGCGGCGCTTTGTCCGCCTCCGACAATCGGACGCACCACTCAAAGCTGCCAAGCCGGAAGTCGGGCGCTGTGGCAGACGCCGTGAAGACCGAAGAACTGTCGAGACGGCCATAGACCAGTCCCTGGTTGTGGACGGCTTCAAGCGCCTTCGCCAGACGCTCGGCGTTGCGCCAGAGAACGATGCGCGAGCGCGGGACATCAAGATTGTTCAGCCAGTGATCGGGGCGCGCATGCTTGACCATGGTATCGAGTGGCGCGAGATCTCGCGGCATGGCCAGAAAGAAGGCATCCGACGCCTCGCCGTACCGCAGCAGTTCGACGATGACCTTGTCGGCGCCTGGATAGGCGAGCACACGCTGTGCCTGGCGCATTTCATGCTGCCAAATTTCACGAAGATCATCGTCGACCGCTGAGCCGGTCTTTTGCCAGTATTTGAGCACGACTGGCTGGTCGTCGCGCTTGTCGTGGGCCGAAATGATCGCCGATTTGAGCGGCTCACCACCGGGGGCCGAGAGGTATTGGTCCCCAAGGTCGAACTGATCCGTCAACGGCCGCAGTTTTTTCAATGTGCTCGGCATCAACTATGAGCTCAAATGGAGCATCTGCTTTGGCGCGGCGGGCGTTTGCACATGCAATGATTTTCAGTATTCGCAGCCAACTAACGATGGTATCGAAATTTGCGTCGGCAACGTCCCGAGCAGCGGGATAGCCTGATTCGGCGAGCTGAATTTAACAAGAATTGTCACCGGCATCCGCCGGTCGCAGCAGTATGTCTGAAATATCCCCTGCGAGCCCTTCCGCGTCCGCACCCGCTCTGGTAGCTACCCGCCTTGCCGGGGCCGCCGCAGGCAGCCACCCGGCACCGGTTCAGATTAAGCCAGAAATACCGCAAATTAACTTTTTATATCAACCACTTATAGCTATACTGCCTGATTCTTCGTCGCCTTGGATGAGCTTCTTTGGGGAACGGAACGTCCGAAAAATGCTGCATAGTTCGGACGGACAAATCTTGCCGACGACCGAAATTTGCATCATATTTCGGACATGCTTGATCAACCGACCACAGACCTCCGCCCGCGGCTCATTGCCCGCATCGACGCAACGCCGACAGAGGTATGGACACCCGGTGATTTCGCTGATCTCGGCAGTCGCGCGGCCGTCGACAAGACGTTGCAGCGTCTCGTTGCGGCTGGCGAGTTGCGCCGCATCGACCGCGGGCTCTACGACCGGCCGCGAAAGAGCAACCTCACAGGCAAGCCGATGGTCCCCGACTATCGCGCGGTCATCAGGGCTGTGGCGCGCCGCGACCAGGCCCGCGTCGTGGTCGACGGGATGACTGCCGCGAATGATCTCGGCCTCACCACGGCCGTGCCGGCGCGCATCGAGGTCCTGGTCGACGCTCGCCTGAAGCCGATCAAACTTGGAAAGCAGGTCATCAATTTCAAGTCGGCGGCACCTAGCCGTCTTTATTGGGCCGGACGTCCGGGCATGCGCGTCGTTCAGGCGCTCTATTGGATGCAGGATATGATGGCGGGGAAGGACGATCGACAAGCGGTAGAGAACGTCCTCAGCAAGCTGTTCGCAAACCCGCAGCATGGAAAGGAGATTCGCGACGATCTCCGTGCAGGTCTTTCAGCTATGCCGATCTGGATGCAGGACTTTCTCAGGCCCTTGCTCGAACCTGACGACGCGGCGGAGGATCACGCGTGAGTAGCGCAGCCTACAAGGAGGTCATCTCCGCCGCACCCGGCGAGAAGCTTGATCTTTTCCTGACGACGGCGAACCGGCTCGGTGCGCCGATCGGAAACGTCGAGAAGGATTTTTGGGTCTGCTGGACCCTCAATGCTCTCTATCACGAACGGCCCGCAGGAGGTCCGCGCCTTCTCTTCAAGGGCGGGACGTCGCTGTCGAAGGCATACGGGCTGATCGAAAGATTTTCCGAAGACATCGATATAACGGTGTTTCGCAACGATCTCGACGAGTCTGCTTCAGTCGAAGAACTCGAGATCGATCTTGTCGAATAAGAAACGCCGCGCTCGATTGGATGCGATCCGGGACGCTTGCCGCAGCTATATTAGCGGTCCGCTATACGCCTTCCTGACCGAACATCTCGCCGAAGCGACGAGTGGACGCGGACGCCTCGAGATCGACGCGTCGGATGCCGACGGGCAGACGCTTCTCGTCTGGTATCCCGAGGTTGAACCGCGCGACGAGGCCTATGTGCGGCCGGCAGTCCGGATCGAGTCCGGAGCGAAGTCGGCGCTTGACCCGAACCACCTGGCGAATATCCGTCCTTACATTGCCGACGACGTGGCAGGCCTCGAATTGACGGTGCCGAACGTCACGACGATCGACGCCGAGCGCACGTTCTGGGACAAAATCGTGATCGCTCACGGGCTGCGCCGCTGGTTCGAGCGCCGCGGTGAGCTGCGCCAGGAAGGCCAGCGCATTTCGCGGCACTTCTACGACCTGTATTGCCTCTTCGCCTCCGACATCGGCCGGTCGGCGGTCAAAGATGCCGAATTGGGGGCCGACTGCGTCCGTCATGCTCTCATGTTCTTCAACCGGCCTGATTACGATCTCGTCTCGGCCGTGACCGGATCGTTTGCGCTTGCGCCGACTGCGGCAATGATCGACGCGCTCGCGCGTGACTATACGAACATGACGCCAATGATCTTCGGCGAGGCTCCTCGGTTCGAGCAAATCCTCGCGTCGATGGAAAAGATCGAACGCGCGGTGAATAGGACGCGCTAGCAAACGAGCAGAATTCGACAACCGCCGATGATAGGATCATGGCATGGCTGACGCTCCAGAGAACATCCCAATGCGATTGCCCGATCCCGCCTCGATCGAGGCGGTTCTCGCACGTCTTCCGACCGGATCTGACGAAGCGGCGCTGGCGGCCGCGCTCACAGAGGCGTTTCCGGGATTTCCGTTTTCGACATCGGGCATTGACGAGCAGTATTGGCGCGACACGCGCTCGGTGGTCGCCGCCGACGGGACACGGATCGCAGAATACCGGCCGTGGATGGAAGCGGAGCTTGCCAAGGACAATGGCGACATTGGCGCGCTCTGGACGCGACTGCGCGAGAGCGACCTTCAGATCTCGGAATGGCACGGCAACAGTGTGTATGCCTTCGCGCCAACTGGACCGGGCGCGGCGGACTATGTGCAAATCCGTCTCGGTCTGGAAGTTGAATGGCGTGCCGGGCCGATCGTCAATCCGACATATCGCCCTTGGGGCAAGGGCGAATTACTCGATCCGTCATGGATCACGCACGAAGATATGTCCGACGACAAGGTAATCGCTGGTCCGCTCTATCGGATGCTTGGGCGCCCAGGCAGCAGCGTCGTCCATGTCCGGAGCTTCCTGACGCGGTGTGCCCGCCTCGAGCGCGAGAAGCGCGAGGCGCAGCGGCCAGAGATGGAACGCCGTGTGGTACGTGAAACGACACGCGAGGGCACGACCGAGACGCCGTTTCTTGAACTGGTGCCGGACTGGTTCGAGTTCGTGCCGCGGGAGACGCGCTTCTTCCAGGATTGGGAAGAATCAAGCGCTTCGGCCGAGCGGGTCTATGTGCACTGGGCGCTCGACATTTACGACTACGACGATAAAGGCACACGCGAGATCGGATTCGTGCCGCGCCCGCGGCATCTGCCGGAAGAGAGGCTGATCGCTGGCGACGCCTCGGTTCATATCCTGATGGATCGCGTCGAAGCCATCGACCGTGAGGTCGGCGTCCCATTTGGTTGGTTCTTCTTGATGACCCATGGTAATCGAGTTGCGCCAGAGGTTGGCCAAGCGATCGCCAAGGGCCTGCGTAGTCAGCGCGTGGTCTTACCCGATCGGGATGCGCGTGTGCTTCTCCGCTGGGCCGAACGGTCCTATGGATTCTAGGAAGACAGGGCCGCGGCGGAAGGCCTCAGTAAACCTAACGCCACACTATCGGAGCTCTGGAAAGAGCGTCGCGACCAATCTGCTTGAGGTAGTCAGGCCTCCTCTCACCTGTTGTCGCCGCTTCCAGAAGCCGGCACGCTGCGGGCTTTCGTTCGCTACGTCGAGCGATCTCAGCTGGGTGCGCCCGCCACCCGGACGATGGCGCTGGACTTCGTCCTGTCGTTCGGTGGCGCCGCCGACAGCCGCGCGGTCCGTCACGGCGTGCTCCGCCGATTCTACGAGTACCTGGTCGTCTACGACCCCCAGACCGAGGTCTTGGAGCGCAGAGCTTTCCCGTGGTCCAGGGCGATTCCGCCGCCGCGCATCCCTAAGTGAGGCTGAGCTGACGTCGCTTATCGACGCATGCAGCTTCATTTCGCCAGGGACCCCTCTCAGGGGCCGCACGATGGCGACGCTAATCGGATTGTTGGCCAGCACGGGGTTACGATCGGGCGAAGTGGTCAGGCTTGATCGCGGCGACGTCGATCTGACCAACGGGGGCATCCTCGTCCGTAAAACCAAGTTCCGTAAAGACCGCCTGATTCCTGTTCACCCAACGACCCAGGCAGCCAAACTTCGTCGATACGCCCGTGAGCGCGACACCGTGTTTCCCAGGCCCAAAGGCGAGGCGTTCTTCCTCAGCTCGCGAGGCTGCCGTCTGTCGGCAACCGGCTTGCAAAGCAACTTCGCTAAGGCCCGCAAGCTCGCGGGCCTTGACAATGGCAAGCCTCTGCGACCGCACGATCTCCGGCACCGGTTCGCGGTGACCAGGCTGAGGCTGTGGCACCACGAGCGCGCGGACGTCCAAGCGCTGCTGCCCTTACTCGCCACCTACCTCGGCCACGCCAACTATAGCGACACAGCCTACTACCTCACCGGCTCGTCGGATCCCCACCAAACGGGCCCACATCGAGGTGACGCATCATCTCACCAACGCCGAGGTGGAGGCTATCATCGCAGCCCCTGATCAGACGACGTCCCGCGGTCGGCGCGACCGGGCCTTTCTGCTCTTCTTGGCGAGAACCGGCGCTCGCGTGTCCGAAGCGACCGGCGTCAACGCGAACGACCTTCAGTTGGAGCGAGGACGCCCGCAGGTGCTGCTTCATGGCAAGGGACGCCGAGATCGCGTCGTTCCCATTCCTCAGGATTTGGTGCGATCGCTGACCAACCTATTGAGCGAACGCGGCCTCGCCCATCATGAACCGCGGCCAATCTTCGTCGGGGTCCACAACGAGCGCCTGACGCGTTTCGGCGCGACACACATCGTGCGGCGTGCCGCCTCCCAGGCCGGGTCCACGAGGCCAAGCTTGGAGGGCAAGCCGATATCGCCGCACATCTTCCGGCATTCCCTCGCCATGAAGCTTCTCCGGTCAGGCGTGGACCTCCTGACGATTCAGGCTTGGCTTGGCCATGCTCAGGTCGCCACGACCCACCGATACGCCGCTGCGGATGTCGAGATGATGCGCCGGGGACTTGAGAAGGCGGGCGTCTCAGGCGACGGAAGCGCTTCTGGCCCAGATCGCCGTCGCCAAATATGCCGATGGCCTGCCGCTCTACCGGCAGGAGGCTATCTACGCCCGCGACAAGGTCGAGCTCGACCGCCAGTTGATGGCGCAATGGATGGGCAAGCTCGGCTTCGAGCTCGAGATCATGGCCGACTACATCTTCAGCGAGGTCAAGAAGGCCGAACGGGTCTTTGCCGACGAAACCACTTTGCAGACGCTCGCTCCGGGCTCCGGATCGACAAAGACGGCCTATTTATGGGCCTATGCCAGGGATGATCGAACGTTTGGCCGCAACGGTCCCCCGATGGTGGCTTATCGCTTCGAAGACAGCCGCTCCGGTGAATGCGCGGTCCGCCATCTCAATGGTTATCGCGGAATCCTGCAGGTGGATGGCTACGCCGCCTATAACAAGCTCGCGCGATCCGATCGCGGCAATGATTGCATCACAGGCTGGCTGCTGGTCACACTGCAGACGCAAGTTCTACGAGCTGCATGTTGCAGGGAGCTCAGAAGTGGCAACGGCGACGGTCGAGCGGATGGCGAAGTTCTGGCAGGTCGAGAAAACGATGCGCGGTCAAAGCCCCGACACTCGCGTTGCCGCGCGCCAGCAAGCCTCCGCGGCGATCGTCGCAGATCTCTTCGATCTCTGGCAGCAGACCTTGCGTCGGATCTTCGGCAAATCAAAACTGGCTGAGGCGATCCGCTATGCCGTCTCGCGCCGTGCCATCTTCGAACGATTTCTGACCGATGGTCGCATCGAGCTCGGTAGAGTCGACGACTGACGCGGTGGCTACAGGTTCCGAGGAGTTGCCGTTGGCCGGCAGCTTTCGCTGAGTGCCGGTGGCTCATTTCGGACCATGGCTCCGTTTCCAGTCGCCGCTCGTCAAACCGGACGTGCGGATTTCCCGCATCCGGCTTTCTCTCAACCCATCAAGCCTTCGCTCTCGGCACGTCGGCACGCGCTCTTGGGAGGCGGTAGAGGCCAAGCGTTTCATGCAGGTATTCCTGCGAGTAACGGTTGAAGCCCCGGCCACGTGCCCCGGTGCGCTGGACCAACCAATGACGCAGACGACGGTCGACGTATTGCCGAATGAGGTTGTAAGTTTCCACCACTGGACCTTGGTCGAAGTAGCCGCACCAGCCGCGTAGGAAGCGGTTGATGACAGCGACTGTGTTCTCCGGTGAGTCCGGATACCACTGACGTGTCGTGCGGTCGTGGACCTGTCTGAGCAATCGTCGAACGGCTTTCTTGGAAGGTCTTGTGCCAAGAAAGGCTTGACCTCCCTTTCCATAGAAGCGTCCGATCGTATACCCGAGGAATGTTACGCTATCCTCTGGGACCCGAGCGAGTCGCGTCTTGGTATCGTTCACCTCCAACCCGAGCCTGTTCATTAGCGTCTGCATCCGCGCCATTGCCGTCTCGGACGAACCGGGGCGACAGCAGATCACGAAGTCATCCGCGTAATTCACGATATGCGCATCGAGTTGATCTTGGTGTCCGTGTTTGCGCCAAGCCAGCAGAAACCGACGAAAGTAGAGATTCGCCAACAACGGGCTCAAAGGTGAGCCTTGTGGAGTTCCTCTTTTCTTCGTCCGAGCCTCCGCCGTCCTTGTGATCCGCCGGCCGTCCTTCTCGATAACCGCGACTGTCAGCCAGCCTTTGATCATCGAAAGAAGCCGACCATCGGCGATCCTGCGTGTGAGGCATTTCATCAGTGGTGCATGCGGAATCGAGGTGAAGTAATCCCTCAGGTCCGCATCGACGATCTCTGATCGCCGATGATCTCTGATGTGCCAGAACACGCGGCGCACTGCCATCTTGGCGTCCACCTTCGGGCGGAAGCCATACTGGTTCTCCAGCAGGTCCGCTTCGAAGATGGCGCCGATCACCAGCATCGCCGCCGTCATGACCGTTCGGTCTTTTACGGTTGGAATGCTGAGCGGTCGGCGTCCGCCATTGCTCTTCGGTATCCATACCCTCAGAAGGGGCTGCGGTCGGTAGTCACCCGCCGTCAGCTCCTGTCTGACATTTTCCAGCCATCGTTCGCGTCCCTCGGTTTCGATCTGAGCAAATGTGATGCCATCCGCCCCCGGCGACCCCCGGTTTGCTCGGCAGCGCCTGTAGGCTTCCTCCAGCACATCCAGTCTGCAGATTTTGTCCCAAAGAGAGTAGAATCGATAATCTGGTTCAGCCTTAGCTTTCGCCTGCAGCGAGGTCTGAAGTTTCTGAACGGATATTCTCGGTGTTACTAGGTTCATCACCAATCGCCGTGTTCTCGACTACCGAAACCGGCAGCTTTACGTCTTGCCTGCCGAAATCGAAGTAGTCATACTCAACTTTGGCTGACCAGCCGGGCAGGAAGGCATACTCGATGCCCGCACCCAATGTGCCGCCAAATATGTTCTTGGTCGCTCGGCCATCGGCAGCACCGTTAGCAGCAAAGCCAGCCCCCAAGTTCGATGTAACGGCAAAGGACTGGTTGATGCCGATGCTGGAATCGGCCCAAGCTGCGCCGCCCTTGATGTAGACTAGGCCGCGGTCGCCCACCGTGACGCCGACCCGTCCGGTGATATCGGCAATCCATTTGGTGTCGTTCGTGCAGTTCAAGACCACAAAGCAGCCAGTGCGCCCCTTGATACCACTCCATAAAAAATCGCTTTCCACGCCGTAGACCATCACACCGGACTGGAAATTGTAACCGGCTTGTACGCCGCCGAGGAAGCCGTTCAGCTGCACCTGCGGCAATGGCACATTCAAATCGGCAGTGCCGCCGATGAGCTGGTTTACGGTCTGGTTGACGGGGGCGCCAATGAATGTATTGCCCACAGCGAGGTCGGTCTGGCTGGTACCCCAACCCGAGCCTACACTGCCGCCGATGTAACCTCCAGTCCAGCTGAAGAGAGGATAAACGGGAGCCGGCGCTTTGACGACAGGTGCCGCAGGCAAATCAGCAGCTAAACTTCCGCTCCCAAAAGCGATCGTCCCGAACGCAATGATGCTCGCGAGCGACAATTGCTTGTTGCACTTCATCCGAGAGTCCTCCTGCTGAGCACGGAAAAATATTGCGTAGCTTGTCCCCAAGTTGTGGTTAGCTCGATAGTTCGAGCTGGCAGGCAGATCACCTCTCCAATCTGGTAGGAGGCAGCATCTTGCTGCAACTGCGACAGCCGCTTCTTGCCGTGTCCATTCCAGAGAGGCGAGCAGGCTCTGCTTTCATGCTTGTACGACGGTGCTCAGCAATCCTTTCGCGAAGATCCGTGACACGGCCGAATAATGGGCTATTTTACAAAGCCACGTCGTGGTGATTCTCGCGGCCCTTGGCCGACGTATTGCGCGGTATATCGTTAATGGCTGGGCCTCGATTTGGCTGCGATTTCCACGTTCGCTCTTGATGCGACCCACCATCGGGAAGGGTAGGCTCGATGTCGACGACTCGTGCGTTTCATGTCGTTGTCGTCCGGGACGCGTAGAAGATGTATGTCCTTGCTCTGGTCACCCAAAAAGGCGGAAGCGGCAAGAGCACGCTGGCGGTCGGAATTGCAGTCGCAGCGTTGGGGAACGGGGAGCGCGTCGCAATTGTCGAGGCGGATCCACAAGGCACGATTTCAAAATGGAAAGAGCGGCGCCGCCATCCCGATCCCCGGGTCGTTCGGGTCGCTGATTCGGCCGAAATAGAACGGGCGCTCGTCAGCCTTGAAGCCGAGGGGATCTGGCTTACGGTTATCGATACCGCCGCCACGAACAATGCACTGGCCATGCGCGCCATCGCGAGGGCCGATCTTTGCCTGATCCCGGTGCGTCCGAGTCCCGCCGACATCGAAGCTGCGATACCGACGCTGATTGCTATTCGTAGGCTCAACCGCCGATTTGCTTTCGTCCTCGCTCAGACGCCACCGCGGGGCTGCCGCGTGAGTGAAGCCGCGACGTCGCTCAATTCGCTCGGGGTGCTCGCGCTTCCCTATGTCGGACAGCGCAATGACCATCAGGACGCGCTTGGGGCAGGATTAGGCGTGACGGAGTTTGCACAAGAGGGAAGAGCCTCGGAGGAAGTTCGTGAGCTGTGGCGCTGGATCTTGAAGAAGCTTGTCGAGGGGTCGTCAGATCATGAACCACACGCAAGAAACGAAAAAGCCGCGTACTAGGCAGACGCGCTGCGCGCGACGCTCGCTCGTGGAGCTTACCGCGGCGGCGAGCCGAGCCGTTGACGATGGCCTGTTTGTGCTGCCCCGCGGGATTGCTGCTTCCAATCTGCGATCGGAGCACTCAGGCCCGAATACGTCTGATCAAACAATTCTTGCAAGGCAAGCGACGGCTCCGAGTCCCGTTGCGGTGCTTGAATCTCGGAATGCGGCGGCGCCGCGCAAGGACGAACTCCTAGATTCCGACACTACCACCGAGATGATGGTGAAGGTTGCCGAAGACTCTCAAGACAGAGCTTCTGAAAACATCAAAGCCAGCCTGAATGCTGCCTTGGACCATGCAAACGGCCTCGTAGAGACGCGGGTGGGAGGCGAAGCGGCGTCGAAAACCGTCGTCGCTTCCGGACTTGAAAGCAATTTTTTGACCGTTCTCAAAGAAGCCGCAACGGGGTTTCGCGCGGATGCGGCCGAATTAATCATGCAGAAGGAACCAGCCGACAGCGCGGGACAGTCGCAACCGCGATATATGCGGCGGCTCACCGACGAGGCGGTCAGATTGCTCGACGATCTTCGGAGCGGCAAGCTGGAGAACCAGGCGAACTTCATCCTGAGCGAGTGCTTCAGGGAAGCCGCCAGCGCGTTCTCTATCATCAATCAGCAGCTCAAGCGCGACGGCTATCCCGCGAGCATTGATCCATCAATCTTCATTTGGCTTGCCAATATCACCGAACCGGAGACGCGTGACACCGGGACCAAGCGACTTGAGATCGTACCCAACCACCGAGGTCGTCCGAGCACGTACACGCGCCAGGTCGCTCAGTTCATCTGGCACCTTGTCGAGGGACAGGGCTGCGGGCGCCAGGCCGCATATCGGGCGGCGCTCACGAAGTTCTCCGTAACCGCGAGTTTCGTCGAGAACGCCTATGCGTTTTGGGAGCCGGTCTTCAAACGGGCGGGACCGCACGTGAGGATGCTGACCCGCATTTCAGATCCAGAAGTGTAAAGTGTCAATCGGCTTGCAAATTTGACCCTTCATCGGCGTCCAATTTTGACCCCTTTCCGCGGCGGGGTTTGCTGGTAGCGCTCGTCTCGTCGGAGCTGGCCGGGATAGCGGAGGCGAGACGAGCGCGGGTGGCGTGATCGTCGTCTCGGCTTTTGAACCGCCAGCTATCGTTGCCGGTCTCGACGATGTCGCAGTGATGGGTCAATCGGTCGAGCAACGCTGTGGTCATTTTGGCGTCGCCGAACACGCTGGGCCATTCGCCGAATGCGAGATTGGTGGTCACGATGACGGAGGCGCGCTCATAGAGCCGGCTGACGAGGTGGAAGAGAAGCTGGCCACCGGACTGGGCGAAGGGCAAATAGCCGAGTTCGTCCAGCACGATGAAGTCCATCCGGGTCAGATGCTCGGCAAGCCGTCCCTGCCGTCCATTGCGGGTCTCGGTCTCGAGGCGGTTGACGAGGTCGACCACGTTGAAGAAGCGGCCGCGGGCACCAGATCGGATGCAGCTTCTTGCGATGGCAATGGCCAGGTGGGTTTTGCCTGTGCCGGTGCCGCCGACCAGCACGACGTTGCGCTGTTGGGCGACGAAGCCGCCGCCAGCAAGATCATTGACGAGCGTCTGATTGATCGGCGTGCCGTCGAACTGGAAGTCGGCAATGTCCTTGGCAAGCGGCAGCTTGGCAATGGTGAGCTGGTATTTGATAGATCTGGCTTGCTTCTCGTTGATCTCGGCGGAGAGTAGATCGCCAACGATGCGCTGGGGTTCATGCTGACGTTTGACGGCAGTTGCCATGATCTCGTCGAAGGCAGCCTTCATGCCATAGAGCTTGAGCTCGCCCATGAGGTCGAAGATTTGAGTTCGTTCCATCAGTTGGTCCTCCGAAGGTTGTCGTAGCGGGCACAATCGGCGATTGGTGCATGACGGAGCGTCAGGGCGGCTGGCGTCATGATGTTGGCCGGCGGGGCTGGCTCACGTTGACGGGCCAGGATGTTGAGCACCACATCGGCGGAATGAACGCTGTGACTGAGCGCTTCGGCACAGGCCGCTTCCACCGCAGGCAGACCGTCAGTCAGCACCGCGTTGAGGATGTCGACCATCTGCCGATTGCCATCGTCGATGCTGGCAAGCTTGCGCCGGATCCGCTCGATCGCGGCCGGCAGCACCCAGTCCTTGAAGGGAGCGCCGTTGCGTAAGGCGCCGGGGTTGCGGGCGAGCACCGGCACATAATGCCAAGGGTCGTAGACGGTATCGCCGCGGCCAAAGGATCGCTGATGCTCGGCAACGATACGTCCATCCTGGCGGATCACGATGCGATCGGCATAGGCTTGAACCTCGACCGGTCGTCCGACTGCACTGGCTGCGACCGAGTACTTGTTGTTGTCGAAGCGCACCAGGCAGGTCTTCGAGACCGACGCCGTCACCGCATGGAAGCCGTCAAATCGCCCTGCATAGGGAACGAGCCTAGGGCGTTCGACTTCGAACACGTCCCAGATCGTCTGATCGACCAGTTCCGGATGGCGATGAGCCTTGGCGTAGGTGATGCATTTGTCGAGCAGCCAGGCGTTTAACTCGTCGAGGTTTTTGAACCGCAGACGCGGCGTGAAGAAGCGTTCCCTGACCAGCCCGACCTGGTTCTCAACCTGCCCCTTCTCCCAGCCAGACGCCGGCGTGCAGGCGACTGGATCGACCAGATAGTGGCTGCACATCTGCAAAAACCGGCGATTGTAAAGACGCCCTTTACCGACGAAGATCGTCTCCACGGCGGTCTTCATGTTGTCGTAGATGCCGCGGGTGCAGGTGCCCTTGAACAGCGCGAACGCTCGGTCGTGGGCGTCGAACACCATCTCCTGCGTCTCTCGCGGATACGCCCGGGCAAATAGCATACGGCTGTGGCAGAGCCGGACGTGAGCAACCTTCACGACCACGGTGGTTCCGCTCAACAGCACCACCTCATGGCTCCAGTCGAACTGGTAGGCTTCGCCTGGCGCAAAACTCAGCGGGACATAGGCCGCCGCGGTCGATTGCCCGCGTTCCTTGCTCCACCGCCTGGCGTAACGTCGCACCGCATCGTAGCCGCCGTCATAGCCGCGACCGCGCAGCTCTTCGAAGATCCGGATCAATGTCAGCTGCTCACGAGCCGATTTAGCCGCGTTCGCCGCAAGCAGCCCGTCAAGTTCGACTGCCCATCGTCCGAGCTTTGGCCGCGGCTGCACTTGCCGCTCATACTCGAAGGAGGTCTCTCCCGACCTCAGCACCTTCCGAACCGTGTTCCGTGACACCTTCAGGTCACGGGCGATCTCCTTGATCGTCTTGCCCTTGATGAAGTGCTCGCGCCGAATCCGCGCAATCGTCTCCACGACCAGCATCCTCCACCACCTGCTTTGTTACGAAGCAGGCAGCGCAACAGACCAACCTGTAGGGGGGCAATTTTGGACGCCGATCCCCCGGCTTAGGGGGTCAATATTGCAAGCCGAATGACACCATCGAAGGCAGCTGTGACTTTCTTGGCGTGAACGGCTGGAAACGAGGATGGCAGAATCGTATCATCGGTCATGGCGGGCGTGGTTTAAGGTGATGGGGTGGCTTCGCAACCGAATCCTACGCCGCATCAGCGCTTTACACCACGCTCGCCAGCCCTCAGGCGCACTCTTACGAATAAGACGGGCTAGCGCTCCATCTCGCCCATAAGAATTTCATCTGAGACGTATCGTGGATTGGAAATGACAGTCCGCATTTCCGCATTCTTGCCCTCGTCCGCAAACCGGAATCCCTTCTTGTAGAAAAATGCTGAAGCTCCTTCATCTTGAGAGAGAAGGGATAGCTTGGAAAGGCCCGCGGACTGCCTAGTATGATCGGCGACTTCAATCATAGCCGTCCCGACCCCTTTGTACCTCGACCGGCCGAGATTTTCTATGCTGAGAATTCGCAAACTGTTGCGCCCCGGCGCCACGGTCATCGCTCCCACCTTATTGCGTTCATTGGCATCAGTAAACAAAGAAACACTTTGGGCGTTGCCAATATTGCTACTTACTCTGTGTAGGCGGACTGACACACCTGTCCTCTTGTCAAAAGCGGAAGACGCTGGTCCAGCAGCTAAAGCGGCCGTAAAAGCAGCACCATCTGCGCCAGAAGTGCCGGCCAGCGCATCGCGCTGCTGGTCCACACTTTGCCCGTCGGAGGGCCAGTTGTTGTAATTGGTTCTCATCACAACGAGCTACTATTTGGACGAGCTGACAGAAAGCTGACAAAGCCGACGCATGAGCCGGTCCTTTACGAATAAGACGGGCTAGACTGCCGCTGGGGGTCACTCCGATGGGTGAAGCCAAGCGCAGACTTGAGGAAATGAAGGTGGCACCTTGTCGTTGTCGATCGGGGCGACAATCGGCTTCCTGCTGTTTTGATGGTGTTCGATGGCACAAGCCGGCTTCAGGGCTTGACCTTCGATCCGGCTCGCCCAGTACGACACTTGAACGCTGTTACATGCAGGAGCTGGGAAATTGCGAAGCGCCAATCTCCGGCGAGCATCTGATCAGCGAGGCTGTGATCGAAATACTTCGCGGGGACGGTAATTTCACGGCCTCTGGACTGCCTTGGCTCGAAGCAGGCGAAACAAAGGCGCTGGCTCCAAAGAATCTCACCGCGAACTGCCTTTGTAGACGACACAACAGCGCGCTGTCGCCGTTGGATGCCGCTGCCAAGATATTCTTTGCCGGCCTCAGGGACTGCTTGGAATCGAGCGAAGCCGTCTTGCCGTACTTGCTGTCCGGTCATGATGTCGAACGCTGGCTGCTGAAGACGCTCAAAGCTAACGAAACGGCCGCAGCCCATATCGGCGGCAAAGCGCCAGAAAAAGGTGCCGAGACCACTGGTCGGGAAGTGAGAATTGCTGTTCGATTGGTGGATCGTGGCGAGCGAGTTCCTCGACCCGGGCCCGCACCCGCTGCAGCGCGGCTTCCGCCGCATGGCGCTCACCAGCAGTTCCGGCCCCCACGAACAACGCCTCGATCTTCCGAAGCTTCTCGCGCAGCTGCGACTCGCTGTTCATTCTGATCCCGTTGCCCGCTCCGAACCGGGATCACCCCATCACCGCGCCCCGGCGGCGTCAATCATCCCGACCGCGCTATCCAGAGCATTCCGCGCAAGTCAAGCCCGGGAACCGGTGATCCTGTCGTGACGCTCACGTACAAGCTGCGTTTGATGTAGGGCAGAAGCGACTGCCTTGGTCGTGAACGCGTCCGACCGGAATTTTCGCAACGATTTCGACAAGAGCTGGTCGATCGACGTTGCAAACAGCGAGCTTGAGTGAGCGCGCGGCCTTTTTGGCCGCCGCCGCCTGGCGCTCCGGAAACCGGCCGGCCTTCGGCTTGCCGGTCGCGTCGATCCCGTAAACGATGATTGCCGAGGCGGAGAGTGTCTTTTGGTTCGTGAGATTGGGCTTGGCCATTTTGCCCTCCTGAAAAGCCGAAGGGGCCCGATTTGGGCCCCTTTCTGAAACGGCGTTGTCGCTGGTCCTGCGGGATGCTCCCGGCAATGGCGGTCTTGTCATTGGACGACTCCTTTGCTGAAGACGAGAAGAGCGTTCAAACAATCTCGTCGTAAGTATAATAAAGCATATCATCCAAAAGCGCAATGATTGCAATAATTTAGCTGCAGAAAAATTGCGCTTAAATAGAAGATAATTACTGTAATTTCCGCGCTTTTTTGGCACAATTACTGTAAACAATACACGACGAAAGATCGCATGACTTGCGATCATCAATATTGTTGCCGTTGCAGACGTTCAAACCGTCAGCAGCGCAGTAACGCCAAAGAGCGTGCTGAACAAAGCGCGGAAAATCCGCCGGAAAATTACGATCAAACTGGCGCGCGTCGATCTGTGCCGAGACGCGCCGCAAGACCTCGGCGCAGCCGCCGTCTGCATAGCAACGGGGACCGTACGGATGAACCATGCCAAGTTGCTCCAAAATCCCGGTTCGGACCAGAAAGTTGTGAACCAGCCGATCCACGACGATCATGGCAATGCCAACTGCATACCAATCAGGACGGGCCTCGCGATCCGCCATCAAAACGGATGAAAGCGTCATCGTCAGAACCTTGTCCGAAACCCCAAAAACATGACGGGTCGGACCGACTAACCTGTCTTATTCGTAAGAGGCGCCCGAGAGGCTGGCGAGCGTGGTGTAAAGCGCTCATACGGCGTAGGATTCGGTTGTGAAGCCAACCCCATCACCTCCAACCGCGAACGCCACGCCCGCCATGACCGACGATACGATTCCGCCCTTCTCGTTTCCAGCCATTCACGCCAAGAAAGTCACAGCTGCCTTCGATGGTGGGCGCCTAACCTCGAACGGGGGCGTGATGCTTCTGGCGATGGCCGAGCGGCGTCTCGGCTTGGCCGACAATCTGGCCCGGGTGTTCCCGGATCGGCGCGATCCGACGCGGGTCGTGCACAGCCTTGTCGATATGAAGGAGGAGCTTGGACTTGATCACTTCGAAGGGCGATCATGGCAAGGTCTTCATCGCCACGCCCTTATGACAATGATTGCCTACGCCTTCCTGCAACATCGTCGCCTCGCATACGCGGGGCGGAAAAAAAAGAATCAACGGGCCTCCGCCTCAACCAACCATGCCCGCCGCACGCCATGCCATCGTCGATCTCATCCTTCGGCCGCCGCCTCAGCAATGCCCATATTGCCGAAAGCAAATCCTTGAAAAGCAGTGGCGCAAACGCATTCTGTTCGCGGTAGGGACACCCATCACTGGGCGCCCCCCGCGCAGATCCCGGCGAGCCCAATTAAGGCACCGGGCTCCTACCTCGGGTGTTTGACGGCGAAGCGCAGCTTCGGCCATGGATGAAGGATGCGAGCCTTGGGGAGCCAGTCATCGGTGATCTGCGTTATGCGATCCCAGGTCAGACAGGTCCGCTGACTGCGCCGCCGAAGCGTCCGCCTCCAGAGATCGGTCAGATAGAACCGAAACGCATTGAGCGCTCGGCCATTCGTCGGGACAGCAAAGTACGCAAAGTGGCCGGTCAAGACCTGCCTCAGCCATTTCCCTTGTGCAGGGATCGGCCAGTGCATTCGGCGCCTTAGCTCCTCCTTGATTTCGCGGAGTTTGGTTCGCAAGCGGTCGCTACGGGTCTTCCGTTGAGGCTGGAAGCGCCCTTGGCGTGATTTGCCGCAGATAAACGTGAACCCCATGAACGCAAAGGTTTCCGGCTTTCCGAGTCCGCGCTGCTTGCGTTGAGCCGCCGCATGGCGACCAAACTCAATCAGGCGGGTCTTGGCCGGATGGAGCGTCAGCTCGAACTCCTCCAGTCTCGCGCGCATCGCGTCAAGGAAACGACGTGCGTCATCCTCGCGCTCAAAGCCGACTACTAGTCGAGTCGCCCGGGGGAGTTTCACCCCCAGGCGCTCACAGATCCGGACGTGAACGTCTCCGCTCATCCGGCTCTT
>NZ_JASAUT010000082.1:0-28522 GCF_029952935.1 Bradyrhizobium sp. Mp19
GGCGATCATCATCGCGCCGCGACACTGACTCGCCATCCTGATCGCCGCGCTCTTCCGACCCAGATCGTCGCGCTATAAACGTTCATCGCGCGAGCCAAGCGTTAGCGAGGCGATGGCTTGGCGCATCACGAAACCACACCTTTCTCCGGTGAGCTTCGCAGCGATGGCAGAGGCGATCTCGCCGTTTCCATGTACTGGGTCCGATTCGCGCAACGCGGATAGCAGACGACGGTGTGGTATTTTTAGTTTGACGTCGATCCGCAGCAGCAAACATCACTTGCTGATCATCCAATCTGTTCATCGCGCTTTGCCGGCGGCAAGCGAGCTAGCGAACTATGCCGGCATAGACGATATTCTGGACTTGCTCGCGGTAGTACTTGCGGATCTCTCCGGGCGCAGCCGTTCCAACCACCACGACCAGGCGCTCCTTTGGATCACAGAAAAATTGTGTTCCGTAAGCGCCGGTCCAGGTGAACTCACCTGGATTGCCTGGAACGGCCGAGAGACCCTCGCTTATGCGTACAGCCACTCCGAGCCCGAACCCAAAGCCGGCACGGTGCGGCTCCACATTAGCGACCTTGTTTTTGATCTCTGGCCCAAGGTGGTTGGAGATCATGTGATGCACCGTCCTGGGACCGAGAATGCGCTGGCCATCGAGTTCCCCGCCGTTTAGCAGCATTTGCCCAAAGCGAACATAATCACCAACTGTCGCGAATGCACAGGCTCCCCCGCAGTCAAACTTCGTCGGACTTTCGAGGAGCTCGATGCCCTGTGGCTTTCCCGTCAGTGGGTCGTCTTTAAATGGACGCGCGAGCCGCTCGCGTTGCGATCCCGACAAATGGAAAGTGGCATCCAGCATTCCGATCGGCTTCCACAGGTTGCTGGAAAGATACTCGCCTAGTGGCTGCTCGCTAACCTGTTCCACGACAGCGCCAAGCACGTCGGTCGAGAAGCCGTATTCGAATTCCGTTCCCGGTTGGTGCGCCAACGGCAGCTTGGTAATGCCTTCGATGAAAGCCTTCTTATCGCCCTTGACCGGTGGCGCTGCGAAATCCGGATAGAGACGCGCCACTTGGTCTGAGCTGTCCGGCGGCGCGCCATAGGTGAGACCTGATGTGTGGCGATAAAGGTCGTGGACGTAGATCGGGGAACTCTGCGCTTCGAATTTTAACGAACCGTCAGGCTGCGATACTCCCACTTTCATGTTTGCAAATTCGGGATAGTAATCCGTAAGTCTGGCCCTCAGAGGCAGGCGACCTTGTTCCATGAGGGTAAGCCCAGCAACCGCCACCATCGGTTTGGTCATAGACGCGAGCGCGAACATCGCATCGAGCCTCATCGAGGTTCCTTTTTCAGGATCGAGTTGCCCGTACGCCTTGTAGTGAATGAGCTTGCCGTCTCTGGCGATTGCAACCACTGCGCCCGGCACGCGCTTGGCTGCGATCTCGCTAGCAAAGAACTCGTCCAGTTTGGCAAGGCGCTGCTTGGAAACTCCGACGTCATCGGCCCTCGCCTCGGGCAAAGGCGCGGAGTGTGCTGAATTGAAGCTGATACCAGCGGCCGCCGCGGCTGCAACGAGCTTATTCATTGTGTCCTCGTTAAGAATGGACGGATCTGACTTGCAATACTGCTGCTCGGTTATGACCGGCCAGCTTGGCCAGTACGCCGAAGATGCTTCGATCCGGCTTAGTGCGCCTGCCCCTCACGTGCCTCTCCTGGCACATCGTTTGTCGATGAGAGTCAAAGTGAACATGACCGCAAAGGCGAACATTACCATACCGCCGGCAACCCAACCTGCCTCGCGCCAGCGCGATGCTTGGACGTAGTCAATGACATAAGCTGACAACACTTTGGTGCGCCCGGGAATGTTGCCTCCGATCATCATCACGACACCGAATGTGCCGATCGTATGAGCAAAGCCAACCAAACCAGCCTTGAGGAACTCCAGCCGTGCCAGCGGCAGGCCGACGGTAATGAAGGCGAACAACGCAGAAACGCGCTGACTCGCCACAACTTCCTGCGGGTGGTTACCCATCGCAACAAAGGCGCTACGGATAGGCTGCACCACCAAAGGGAGCGCCGAGAGGACCGATCCGACCACGATTCCCGCAAAGGTAAAGGCGAGCGTGTGCTCGCCCCAGAAAGAGGCGAGAAGCCCACCTGGTCCGTTCGGGCCGAGCAGGACGAGTACGCAGAAACCGAGCGCCGTGGGTGGCAGCACAAGCGGCAGCGCGACCATTGTCGCCACCGCCTCGCTCAAAACCGTTTTTGACCGTGCCAACCACCACGCGAGCGGCGCGCCAATCACCAGCAGGATCATTGTCGTCACGCTGGCGAGCTCGACCGTGAGCGCAACGGATTGCCAGATTTCTGGCGAAAGGGCATCCATGTGCGTCAGCCCACCGGCGAGAGCACGTCGCCATACCGGCGCAGCGATCGCGTCGTTTCTGCGAGCAAATGCAGAATCGCAAGGCTCATCGGAAACTCCTGTGACAGGGCAGCTTCGACCGGCCTGACGGCGGCCGCTTCTCAGCTCGCCATCCAGCAATCCCCGTGCCGCTTGCGAAATGTGGTGGGCTCTGTGTCCAGCGTGAGAAAAACGCGCATAACTGCCAGAGATACTGCGGGGTGAACCTAACGCGCTGTCAAGTTTCCGGCATCTTTGTTCTCAAGCAGACAGCGACGGCAGAATGAGACGGCAGAGCGGCCGCCCGAGATGCGCATCCGCAATGTCTCGATGCAAATCCTGACGTGGATGCTGCTTCGACATGTTGGTTGTTTGTTGGTGTCGCTCAAGGGCCGGCGTGTATAAGCGCAGAACTCCCGTCACAGCCCCATTGCGAGAATGGACGAGACCGGCTCTCGGAGTTCATTCCGTGCTCAACTTTCGCCTTGTCGAGGAGAAAGACGGGCCGCGGACCGCCATCCGGCAATCATGCGCCACTGTTCTGTGAACGTAACAAACCATAAGCATACGTTAGTTGCCGAGTTCTGAGGCAACGATCTGCTACCTAAAACAAGGAGTCGCAGTGAACCTATAGCGCGTCCGGTCGGTGCAGTATATCGACGGTGATCATGCCGCGGGCGCGAGAAACACATGCACAGATCTTTTCGTTCGCGTGCTTTTGCTGCTCGCTGAAGAAAACGTCGCGGTGGTCAAGCTCACCGTCGATTTTGACGAGATCGATGGCGCAGACGCCGCACTCGCCGCGCCGGCAATCCGAAATCACCTCGTAACCGGCCCCATTGAGCACGTCCAGCAACGAGCGATCGCGCGGAATCTCGATCTCAATGGCCTGATCTGCAAGGCGCACCCGAAACCCCTCGGTCGGCAGTGAGCCGCTCGAACCGAAGGTCTCGTAACGTAGGTCGGATAGTGCGCGTCCTGCACCAGTCCAGGCCCGGCGCGCGGCATCGAGCATCCGGATCGGACCGCACAAGAGGGTCAAGGCGTCGCGCGGCAGCGAAGCGAACAAGTCATCCAAATTGAGCCTGCGCCCTTCGTTGCCCGCATGGACAATAAGCCGCTTGTTCAGCAGGGGAGCGAGAACATCCAAATAGATGGCTTGCTCACGAGAAGTAACGGCATAATGCAGAGTGAAGTCGGCATCGCGGCGCGCCAACGCCAAAGCTGCCCCGATCAGTGGCGTAATGCCGATGCCGCCCGCGATTAGGCAGTAGTGCCGGCGCGCCCAGTCAATCGGCAGCAAAGAGGCCGGCAATGTAATGGTCAGTCGGGCGCCCGGCGCGAGCGACCACATGTACTGCGAGCCGCCGCGGGAGTCCTCCGCGCGCCGCACGGCGATACGATAGCCGGTTCGCTCGGGTTCGCCGACCAAGGAATAGGATCGCGTATCCGGGCGCCCATCGATAGTGACGGCGATATTGATATGGCTGCCGACCGGATAAGCCGCGCCATCAAAGTTTTCCGGTTTGATCAGGAACTCGCGGATCGAAGGTGTCAGATCGCGCGTCGCGACGAGCGTTGCGGGTGTCCAGCTTTCAATGAACCGCATGGAGATTTCCTTTAATCGCCTGCCATCCTGATGAGCGCCAGTCCTGGCAGCAGGTCAGAATGCGTCTTGTTCCTGAGCACCAGGCGCAGATTGCGCGCCGCCACTCGGGCGTGCTCGCGCATGATTGCCTCGGCCCGTGCGCCTTCGCGATTTTCGATTGCATCGATCACGACGCGATGTTGATCTTGTGCAATCAAGAGTGTGTGGCGCGCATCCGGCAGTGTCGATTGAGTCATCACAAAGCCGCTGGGCGAGGCGAATGGGAGCGCCGACGCGCGATCGACCTGCCGGATCAAGGGAGGACTGCGCGACAATTCGGTCAATAGCGCGTGAAAACGCGCATTGAGCGCGACGTAGGAGGAAAATGCCTCGACGGAGATTGGATCCTGCCGCACCAAGCCGTCGATCTCGTCAAGACATCCTTTTAGAGGCTCAAGATCGCGCGACGGAACGCCGCGCTCGGCGGCAAAGCGCGCGGCCAGCCCCTCCACCGTACCACGCAGTTCGATTGAATCCAGGACATCTCGCTCGGAGAATGCCTTCACCATGAAACCGCCAGAAGGGATCGCTTCCAGAAGTCCTTCCTCCTCCAGCCGAACCAATGCCATTCGCACCGGGGTGCGCGATGCGCCGGTCGTCTCCACAGCCTGCAACTCGGAGATCCGCTCGCCTGGCCGCAAGTCACCCGAAAGGATCAGGTCGCGCAAGCTGAGCTGGGCGCGTACTGTTTGCGAGACTGAACGATCGCTGTCGCGCTCGACCATGCTCTACTCCGCGGCCTGCTGACCTTGCGAGGGATTCTCGGCCTCGATCATGCGATCTATCAAGCGGCGAGCCCACATCGCGCCAGCATCGATGTTGAGATTATAGAAGACCCGGTCTGGATTTTCGTCGATTGCGCGCTGCTGCGCCTCGAGAATGACCTCGTCCTCGCGGAAGATGCCAGAAACGCCTTGACGGAGTTCGGTGGTCAGGCGCTGCTCGTTCAGGCGATAATTGCGCACGAAGGCCCAGAAATAATGGCAGCTCGTTTCCGTTTCGGGCGTAATGGTGTTGAGGACAATACCATTGACGCCGGCCGATCGGTTGCCTTCCGGCGCGCCTGTTCCGGCGGGCGCCACTCCGACGTCGATATTGATGGTGCACGGCGCCTCGAAACGAATGATTTGCCAGCGGTCCACCGGACCAGGTTTTTGCAATTGCTTGGCCCAGAACGGCGGGGCGCTAATCCCCTTCATCCAGCGCGTTACGGTAGCGGTCTTCTCACCATGGGTGACGTCAAACGGCGCTTCCGCGATGGCGTTATTGCCGATGCTGGCACCGTGCACAAACGTTTCATGCGTCAGGTCCATGAGGTTGTCGACAACCAGACGATAATCGCATTTCAGGTGAATGGTGTCACCGTCACCGGCCCAAGCGGAATCATCGTTCCAGTGCATATCCGGCACCAAGCGCGGGTTGGCCAGCGCCGGATCACCCATCCACAGCCAGACGAAGCGATCGCGCTCGACCACAGGATAGGCACGCACACAGGCGGAGGGGTTGATCGTCTCTTGCGAGGGCATGAAGGTGCAGCGGCCCTGCGCGTTGAATTTCAGCCCATGATAGCCGCAGACAACGCTGTCGCCCTCAAGACGCCCTTTTGAGAGCGGCACCAATCGATGCCAACAGGCGTCCTCCAGTGCCGCCACCTCCCCGTTGGCGCGCCGATACATCACAACGTGCTTGCCGCAGATCGTGCGCGGCAACAGCGCCTGCTTCACCTCTGCATCCCAAGCGGCCGCGTACCAGACATTCGTCGGAAAGCAATGGCTCATGTGCCGATTCCTCGCTTAGGGACACCGACTGTATACATAAATTTGAAAGGGGCCAAAAAAGTGACGAATATGCGGGCTTACAATGGAATTTCTGTATACAGTAATGGTCCCAAGCGGCTCGGTCGGGCTCCGCTTCGGTGAAGATTTTTTGCGACGCACCAAAACTGCTAGCGGATGAATCCAAGCTCGCCATCGTGCACACCCGCTGCATCTAGTCCCTGCACTGTCGCAGCCTCGGCTATCGGCGAGATTCCTGGCCTGCGAAGGGACGCCGGATTGGGGCTTCTTGGCCGGCAGCACAGTTCCCTTGCCGGGATCAGACGTCGACGTCTTGGTGCCGAGATCGGCCCATGCTCTCAAATCATCCAGTGCGTAGATGACGCGACCGCCGATCTTTCGATACGCTGGCCCCGTGCCATACGTGCGGTGCTTTTCGAGCGTGCGGCCGGATAGGCTAAGATAACGCGCAGCCTCCGGCGTACGCAGGAACCGGGTGGATGGATCTGACATCAAATAGGGCATTTGAGAGCTCCAGGTGAGAGGCCGGCCGCGAACGGCGGCACTATCGCGCCATCATCATGGAGAAGCGCGCTCCCTGGAGGGATACCGAATATCGATGAAGCGACTTTCGGCACCCCAAGTAGAAAGCGCTATTCGTGGTGGCAAAGCTCACTCCTATCTAGCGCTCGTCCATTATCTAGCGACCGTCCAGCCTACGACCTTGGACAATCATGGACATGGCAAGCTGATCGGGCGACCTTCACAATGCGGATGATGCGCAGAAATTCTGCCGAACCATCGGTCTTACCGGACCATACTGGAGCACATTCACCGCCATCCGATTGTCGTAACTCGATTCGAGCTCGCCCGTATATCTGCAGCAAGAATAAGTTGGTCTCGTGCTGCCTGGCAAAGAGTTCAGAGCAGAATGATCGAGTCGAGAACCCCATCGTAACGCTATCGGCTCGGCGAGCGCCGATGCCGATACGACCTCACATCGACCGGCCCTCTAGATGTCGCACGCTTCCATCGCCTGGATGCCTACGATCCAAACAATCAATTTTACCAATGTAACGTACTGTTGCATCAAGTCGCGCACTTGAAGGGTACTGATCACTCTAGGATTTCTATGCCAAGAGGTGCCTCGGGACACTTGCCAGCAAAAGGCGGCATGACGCTGAGCAACGCCTTCTCGATCGACCTCACAAATGCCGTTCGAAGATTCAAAGACCCGTCAGAAGACAGGTGCTTATCCGATGGCGACTCGATCGACTGCAGGTTGGCTCTGGTGCGGATCTTGCTTGACGAAAAACGATAACGTAACTGAACGCCTGCCTTTGGAATGACGCGCCGGCTCCCGGAATCGTCTTCAATCGGACACGGCTAAAATGACAGCCTCGAATGATGCCGTCGCCTCTGAACGACGCAGCGGCTCGCATTCGAGTGTATTCGGGAAGGAAGCGTCATGACCACCATGGCAACTGCGGCGCCCGCGCGCGCGTCGCAGACTTGGTATAAAATTCTCTACGTTCAGGTGTTGATCGCGATCGTGATTGGCGCCATCGTCGGCTGGCTATGGCCGTCGGTCGCGACCAACGACTGGGTCAAGGCGCTTGGTGATGGCTTCATCAAGCTGATCAAGATGGTGATCGCACCGATCATCTTCTGCACCGTCGCATCCGGGATCGCACATATCCAGGATGCAAAGAAAGTCGGGCGCGTCGGCGTTAAAGCGCTGGTCTATTTCGAGATCGTATCGAGCTTTGCCTTGGTGTTGGGCCTTGTCATGGGCAATCTGGTCCAAATCGGCCATGGTCTTGCGGTCAAACCGGACGCTGCGGCGGTCGCCAACTATGTCAAGCAGGCGGAAGCCTCGAAGACCGTCGATTTTTTTCTCAATATCATTCCCGATACGGTGGTCGGCGCCCTCGCCCGCGGCGATGTTCTGCAAGTGCTCCTGTTCGCGATTCTGTTTGGCTTTTCGCTGATGGCGCTGGGCGAGCGTGGAGAACGACTGCGCGGCATGATTGACGACGTCGCGCACGCAGTGTTCGGCGTGATTGCCATCATCATGAAAGCCGCCCCGATCGGCGCGTTCGGCGCGATGGCCTTCACAATCGGCAAGTTCGGGCCGGCGGCGCTCGGTAATCTGATCGGACTGATCGTACTGTTCTATGCGACGGCCGCGATATTTGTGGTCGTCGTGCTCGGCCTGATCGCGCGGATCGTCGGCTTTTCGATCTTCAAGTTCATTATCTATATTAAGGACGAGCTTCTGATCGTGCTTGGCACCTCGTCCTCGGAAAGCGCGCTGCCGCAATTGATGGAGAAGCTCGAGCGGCTGGGCTGCTCAAAGCCCGTGGTCGGCCTCGTGGTGCCAACCGGCTACTCCTTCAACCTCGACGGCACCAACATTTATATGACGCTTGCGACATTGTTCATTGCCCAGGCACTCGGGGTCGATCTGACCTTTGGCCAGCAGCTCACGATCTTGCTCGTGGCAATGCTGACCTCGAAGGGAGCAAGCGGCGTCACCGGCGCAGGCTTCATTACACTCGCCGCGACATTGTCGGTGGTCAACCCGGCATTGGTGCCGGGCATGGCGATCGTATTTTCGATCGACAAGTTCATGAGCGAGGTGCGAGCCCTTACCAACATCACTGGCAATGGCATCGCCGCTGTGTTCGTGTCCTGGTGGGAAGGCGAGCTCGACGACGCGACCCTACATGCCCGGCTCGAGCAGCCCACCGCCGGTGCCGATACACGAAGCTCAAGGATATAGGCTCCAGGTCCTGTCCGTGATTTCAAGGCACGCTCGAACTGAGCGTAGCCAACTCCGAATTTTTCGCAGTTCAAATCGGCACAGCCGAATGAACTGCGAGCCGGAGTTCTTCTCGCGGAATCTGCGGGTCGTACCACGACTCGGTGTCGTGCCCCAAAGCGATCCAGATGACGGCGTAAGGTCGGCCGGGACAGACTATACGATTCCGACCGAACCTGGCCGGGCCTGACGGGCAAAGTTACTGGATCTATCCATGAAACGGCTTGGCGCGTGGCCAGCGAACTGGCCTCGTCCACCGATGCTGCGGCAGTGATGACTCGTGAACCAGATCGGCACCTTCACCAGGTCGAGATGGATCGCATTGAGCAAACTCACGGTGCTCCACTGCTTGTCGGCGCTCTTTAGATATTCAACGACGGGCGTCTCATTGTTCAGCGTCACGTCCTGGCAGACCCGCGGCTCGCAGCTACCCCGCCGCTGGACGTGCCTTGGCCGCATACAGTTGTGCTCGGCCGCGGCCTCCACAGCCGCGCGCGCCTGCCAAAGGGCTATCGCAGTGAAAGAAAACAGACATCTGAGCCTCGATTGTACGCACGTCGGCGCGCCATTTGGAAAGGTTTAGAACAACTATACCTACGTTTGTAATGCGCGTTTCTTCGGCACGTGCTGAGTTCAGCTGTAAGCAATTTACCCGGAACCGCTCTTGAGCGTGGAGCGGAAAGAATTGCCCCATTTTTGCCTAAAATGTTATAACTCTCCCGCCGGAGAAAGGCCGGACGGTCCAAGAATGTATAACCAGATCAATAACTTCAAACGTTCTGCCACGCAGTTTACTTTCGGCAGCATAACGCTGGCGGTGGTGACGCTAGCTTCCTTGTACCTTCAAACACATTTCGCTGCGACGGCGTTCGGCTATTTGCTGGTTATATTGCTGTTTTCATTGATCGGCAGCTTTATCGCCTCATCCGCGCTTTCGGTCTTAGCTATCGCTGCTTTGGCGTATTACTTTGCACCGCCGGCGTTTAGTCTGCGGATCGATGACCCTCAAGTTCTTCTGGTGGTTGTCGCATTCTTTACCGTCTCGATTGTCGGAACACACCTGATTGGAAAAATCCGCCAGGAAAGAGAGGCTGCGCATGAGACTGCGGCCGAACTCCGGCGCAGCACGGCCGATTTGAAGGACCGTGAAAAGCGGTGGCGCGCAATCTTTGAGCACAATCCGGCCATGTACGTCATGGTCGACGAAGCCGGTACCATCCTCAACGTCAATACGTTCGGCGCGACACACCTCGGCTATGCGCGCTCCGAACTCATCGGTCAATCCGTTCTGAGGCTCTTTCTGGAGGAGGATCGCGAGTTCGCACGCACATGCATTCGCAGATGCCTTGAAGATATCGGTCAATCGCAAACCTGGGACGCCCAAAAAGTCAGAAAAGACGGCGTGGTCCTGTGGGTGCGAGAAAATGCCAAAGCCATGCTTTGGGCCGATGACAAGCCGGTTGTCCTGATATCCTGCGAAGATATCACCGAAAAACGGCAGACGGAGCTTGCCCTACAGCGCAGCGAAGCCCATTTGGCTCAAGCGCAGGAGTTGAGCCACACAGGCAGCTTCGGCTGGAACTTCGCCACTGGCGAGGTTTTTTGGTCAAAAGAGCTTTTTCGAATTTTCCAGTTGGATCCGAAGACGATACCGAGCCCGCAACTCGTCGTCGAGCGCACGCACCCGGAAGATCGAGCTTCCGTCCAACAGACGATCGATCGAGCGATGCAAGACCCGCAGGAGTTCGAGCATGAATACCGATTGCTGCTACCGGACGGCTCGGTGAAGCACATCCGCGCGCGGGCGCGAGCGACGACAACCGCCTCTGGCGAAATCGAGTTTGTCGGGGCAGCGACGGATATCACAGTTACAAAGCAAGTAGAGCAGCAGCTACGCCGCAGCGAGGCCTATCTGGCCGAAGCCCAGCATCTCAGTCATACTGGCAGTTGGTCATGGGACGTCCACGGAGTCGATTTTGTGTATCGCTCCGCCGAAGTGAATCGTCTCTTCGGCTTCGACCCGCAAGAGACCGTGTCCATAGAGACTATTCGTTCGCGGATACATCCGGACGACCTGCCGCGGCTTCAGGACGTGCAGCGACTTGCGAGAGACGGCAAGCAAAACCGCTTCGAATATGATTTTCGAATTTTGCTCCCGGATGGCTCGATGAGGCACATACATTCTGTGGCCCATGTCGTGGTTGGCAGCGACGGCAATATCGGCGAGCTCATTGGGACACATATGGATGTCACTGAGCAATACGCGGCCAGAGAACGCCTGGAAAGCACACTTGCTGCGCTGCGCGAAAGCGAGCAGCGCTTTCGCGACTACGCTGAAACAGCTTCCGACTGGCTCTGGGAGACCGGGCCAGACCATAAAGTCACTCACTTATCGGAACATACCAGCGCTGCGGGAATCCTTGCCACAGGCCTCCTGGGTCTGCCGCGTTGGGACATTGCTTGCGACTTGGAAGACGAACCTGAGAAATGGCGGCAACATCGTGCAAGGCTAGAGGCACATCTGCCATTTCGTGATTTGGTCTATCGCACTGTCAACCGGATGGGATGTCCGATCTACGTCCGGACGAGCGGTAAGCCATTTTTTGACGTAAGCGGCAATTTTCTTGGCTACCGTGGCGTCAGCACCGACATCACCGCTATTATCCGCGCAGACCAGGCTGAACAAGAGCTGCGGAAGGCACAGGCGGAGCTCGCGCATGTGACGCGCGTGACGACGTTAGGAGAGCTGACCACCTCCATCGCCCACGAAATCAACCAGCCACTCGCCGCGATTATCAGCAACGCCGACGCGTGCCTAGGTTGGATGGGCCGCAAAACTCCTGATCTTTCCGCTGCGCGCTCATCCGTTGAATGGATAATCGAAGACGCAATCCGGGCAAGCGAGGTGATCCGTCGCGTTCGCGCGCTTGCGAAGAAGGGCGAGATCGAAATGCTTCCGCTCGACATCAATGACGTCGTTAAGGATGTCATTGCGCTGGTGAATCGTGAGCTGGTTAGCCACCAAGTGACACTGAAAACCGAGCTGACGGCAGCGCTGCCGGCGGTTCTGGGCGACCGGATTCAGCTGCAGCAGGTGATGATCAATCTGGTGATGAACGGGATCGAAGCTATGGACGCAGTTACGGACAGGACGCGCGAACTGGTGATCCAGTCATCTAGGGACGATATGGAACACGTGCGGCTTGCGGTGACTGATAATGGCGTCGGCATCTCGGAGAATGACGCCGATCGGGTGTTAGACCCCTTCTTCACGACAAAATCGAGCGGCCTTGGCATGGGCCTTTCGATCTGCCGCTCGATTGTGGAAGCTCACGGAGGGCGTCTTTCAATCGTCCACAGGCAGGGACCCGGAGCGAGCTTTCGGTTTGACCTGCCGTTGCACAAGGAGGTGGTGTCGTGAACGAACGCTCAAACTCCCAGCGCGAAGGCAGCAGAGCCGAGGCATCGGCAAATGCGATTGTCTTCATTGTCGAAGATGATGTCTCGATGCGTCGGTCGCTTACAAACCTTTTTCAATCCGTCGGCCTGGACGTCGTTGCATTCGGATCGGCCCGAGAAATGCTGCAGAGCAAACTTCCGGACGTCGTTAGCTGCCTGGTTCTTGATGTCCGGCTGCCCGGCTTGAGCGGCCTTGAGTTCCAGACTGAGCTAGCCAAGTCGAACATTCATATTCCCATCATCTTCATTACAGGCCATGGCGACATTCCCATGAGCGTCAGGGCCATGAAGGGTGGAGCGGTCGATTTTCTCACAAAACCGTTTCGCGATCAGGAACTACTGGACGCTGTGATCGCGGCGACCGAACGCGATCGCAAAAGACGGGCAGCCGAGCAGACCGTCGTGAATCTCAAGTCCCTATTTGAGACCCTCAGCCCGCGCGAGCAGGCGGTTATGAAACTAGTCGCTACCGGCTTGATGAACAAGCAGATAGCTGCCGAGCTGGGGCTCGCCGAGATTACGGTCAAGATCTATCGGGGACACGTGATGAAAAAGATGCGGGCCCGGTCGCTGGCGGATTTGATCAGGATGACTGAGACGCTGGGACTCCGTGCTAACCGTCCCGAACAAACCTAAGTATGATTTTACAATTTAACCGCGCAAGCCCACTTTTCGCCCAGGGATGGCTAATGCCTCGGCAGTCGCTAGTCCCGCGCCAGGAGGGCCTGTCTTGTCCACGCCTTTGATTTCTGTCGTTGATGACGACGCATCGGTCCGTGCGGCGACAGAGAACCTTTTGAAATCGCGTGGCTACGTCGTTCAAACGTTTGTGTCCGCCGAGGAGTTCTTGAGGTCGCCGCGGTTGAACGAAACCTCTTGTGTAATCACGGATGTGCAGATGCCGGTTATGAGCGGCTTGGACTTGCTCGCGGAAATGCGGACCCGTGGCTACGGTGTGCCATTCATTTTCATTACTGCCTTCCCCAACGACCGCGTGCGCGCCTCAGCCCTGAGCGCAGGAGCGGCTGGCTTTTTGGCCAAGCCCTTCGCCGGACATACGCTGATCGAGTATCTCGATGCCGCACTGGAGGAGAACGGCGGCGGCGGAGACACATGACGCGATCAGCCTGGCGCCGGACCGGAGCCATACCCAGATCGCAGTCTCCATAATCTCCGGCAGAACGCGGCGGCGAGCCAGACTATTATCTGTCATGTTCTTGTATCCGCAGAACTTCCGCGGGAGAGCACGTCGACGTTGCTGCGACGTCTATTCGACAGTGACCGATTTTGCAAGATTACGCGGCTGATCCACGTCCGTCCCCATAACCACGGCCGTATGATAGGCTAGCAGTTGCACCGCGATGGCATAAACCATGGGCGTAAAGCTTACAGCCATGTTTGGCAACACAATGGTCATGAGCGTATCCACCGTCGCGTCCGAAGCGCCCTTCGCATCGGTGATCAAAATAATGTTGCCGCCTCGAGCGGCGACTTCTTGCATGTTCGAGACCGTTTTCTCGAAGACGTCGTCGTAAGGCGCGATCACCACCACGGGCATAGTCTCATCGATTAATGCGATTGGTCCGTGCTTGAGCTCGCCGGCGGCATAACCTTCCGAGTGGATATAGGAGATTTCCTTCAACTTGAGCGCGCCTTCTAACGCCAGGGGCGCCGATGTGCCTCGGCCGAGATAGAGCACGTCGCTCGACTTTGCGATATCACGCGCGAGCTTCTCGATCTGTGGTTCGACCAACAGCGCCGCAGCAATCAGCCGCGGCACTTCGATAAGCTCGCGTACGAGCTTCGATTCATCGATCTCGGACAGCATGCCGCGCTCCTTGCCTGCTGCGACGGCAAGCGCCGCCATCACCGCCAGCTGGCAGACGAATGCCTTGGTGGAGGCGACGCCGATTTCTGGACCAGCCAGTGTCGGCAGCACGGATTCGCTCTCGCGTGCGATCGTTGACGTCGGGACGTTGACCACGGATATCGTGTGCAGGCCCTGGCTCTTGGCATAGCGCAACGCAGCCAGCGTGTCGGCGGTTTCCCCCGACTGCGAGATAACGATCGCGAGATCACCGTGGCGCAGAGGCGCCTCCCTGTAGCGGAACTCGGACGCAACATCGATTTCGACAGGCAGGCGCGCCAGCCGCTCGAACCAGTATTTGGCGATATAACCGGCATAACTTGCCGTGCCGCACGCCGTAATTGAGATGCGCTGAATGAAATTAAAGTCGAACGGTAGTGTGAGCGGCAGGGCTATGCGCTCGGCTGCCATATCGAGATAATGCGCCAATGTCTGCCCGACTGCTGTCGGCTGCTCGTGGATTTCCTTGGCCATGAAGTGGCGATAGTTCGCCTTGTCCACCAGGAGTGACGACACGCCAGACTTTGATGTTTCCCGATGCACGACAGCCCCGTCTTCGCCATAGATCATGCAGATCGTACGGGTAAGCACGGCCCAGTCGCCGTCTTCAAGATAGGTGATGGCATCAGTCAAGGGCGCGAGTGCGATCGCGTCCGATCCCAGATAAACTTCGCCGGTACCATGTCCGATCGCAAGGGGCGACCCCTTGCGCGCCCCGATCAAAAGATCCTCATGGCCTTTGAACAGGAATGCCAGAGCGAAAGCTCCGCGCAGTCGTGGCAGCGAGGCTTGTACCGCATCCCGCGGCGAGTAACCATTCTTGAGATACGATTCGACGAGATGCGCCACCACCTCGGTGTCGGTCTCTGAGCTGAAATGAGCTCCATTCCGCTCCAGTTCGGCCCGCAGTTCGCGGAAATTCTCAATGATCCCGTTATGAACGACCGCGACATTTTCCGTTGCGTGCGGGTGAGCATTGCTCTCGGTCGGTTTTCCATGCGTCGCCCAGCGAGTGTGACCAATACCGCTATGACCCGACGGCGGATAATCGCGCAGCCGCTCCTCAAGGTTTCTCAGCTTACCTTCAGCGCGCCGGCGCTCGATACGGAGACCTTCGAGCGTCGCGACGCCCGCGGAGTCATAGCCACGATATTCCAATCGTCTGAGCGAAGCGACCAATTGCCCAGCGACCGGACCACGTCCCAAGATGCCGACTATTCCACACATATCGATCAATGCAGCCCACGTTCAAGAAGCCAAATGTCCCCTAAAGGAGCATTTTCACGAATTTCGCGCGCCCGGTTGGGAATGGGTATCAAGTTCTGAATTTGATGCAGTTGCCTGTCACCGTCGCATTCACAGGCGTGAGTTCTATGTCTTTCAACCATCATCGCCTCGCCCAGCCACGCTCCGCCTCTGGTTGTCCGCTATCAAGTACAAACTGCGATGCGGCCGCGAATGGCGTGACTGCTTCGAGGTGGGCTCTATATGCAGGCGCGCTTGCGCGGCTTGGTGCGGCATCTAACCCCGGCACAAACAGATCCGTTGCTCGATGGCGACGATAACAACCGGCGTCGCAACAACCCCAATGCGAGGATATATCGCGCAGGGCGTCAGGCTTCATAGATTGAGGACATTTGAACCAGATCGACAGACCCGTTGTCTCACAGTAAAACGTCATGTCTTATTTGGCTCATCGTCGCTAATGAGCCATTCACGGCTCTTCAGCTCAAACTCCCGATGAACGCGCGGCGACGCGGCCGATCCGGTTAGCAGCTGGTGTGGGGGCACTGAGTCCCCGCACCTCACCGAGGGTATCCACGAGAGGCTTGCACCGGCCGCGCTCCATTGGACAGAAGGATGCAGCCTCACGGCACTCTCCACATGGCCGGGTGTCGGCGTGTTTACGCAGCCGCTCTAGGACGGCTTAAGACGCTCATCATACTCGGATGTAAGCTATACGATTGGCATCGAACACTCTATTGTACGGACGTAAGCTTTCGATATCGAAACGTTCGAAGAACTATACCGACGTTTGCTACTCTTCCTCATTTTGTCTTGCGTCTACCGTCCACTTCCTACGCGAGCTGCACTATTGGCAGAAGCGCAGAGGTAGATGCCCCTAGCGCCCAGATCGCGTGCTCTATTCGGAGGTGGGGCCGCTTTGTAGAATACGATATTGGTGTGCAGCTTCACTGTGTGCCGGCTTGCACGCCGTCATTCCCCATAAATGCGTCGACAACCGCACCTCAGCACATCGCTCTATTCGGCCGTGGCCGACCCACGCAAATGGATACAGCATGTACCTGGAGACGGATAAGGAACACAGACCGTCGGCATCCATCTCATAGGAAACATCGCTGGATCAGCGCGTCTAGCTGGGTCTGCGTGTACGGCGTTTCGTCCAGCTCGTTTGCGCGGGTGTCAAGTGGGTCGCGCGTGTTAGCTGACGTTCCTTTTTGACTCTGAATGGTACGGTCGAGAATAAATCAATGTATATAGTGCGCATTTCTATGTGAGGTGTATGACTAGAGTAACGATCGCTTTCCTTTTATTGCGGGTGGTGCGCGCTTGCGCATCTAGATCGTGAAAGGGCCCCGCAAATCGCGTTTCGAAAGGGCGCCCTCGTTCCGGCGGAACTAAGAGAAACAATGGCGGCTCAGGACTCAAAGCGGCGCGTTGCGCTGATCACCGGCGTGACCGGGCAGGACGGCGCGTATCTCGCCGAATATCTGCTCGGTCTCGGCTACACCGTGCACGGGATCAAGCGGCGGTCGTCCTCGTTCAACACCGCGCGCGTCGACCATCTCTACCAGGATCCGCATGCCGGCAACGTGCCGTTCCTGATGCACTATGGCGACATGACGGATTCGACCAATCTGATCCGCCTGGTGCAGCAGATCCGGCCGACCGAGATCTACAACCTCGCCGCCCAGAGCCACGTCCAGGTCAGTTTCGAGAGCCCGGAATACACCGCCAACGCCGACGCGATCGGCGTGCTGCGGCTCTTGGAGGCGATTCGCATCCTCGGCATGGAAAAGGAAACGCGGTTCTACCAGGCTTCGACCTCGGAGCTTTACGGGCTCGTGCAGGAGGTGCCGCAAAAGGAGACCACGCCGTTCTATCCGCGCTCGCCCTATGGCGTCGCCAAGCTCTACGGCTACTGGATCACGGTGAACTACCGTGAGGCCTATGGCATGTTCGCCAGCAACGGCATCCTGTTCAACCATGAGAGCCCGATCCGCGGCGAGACCTTCGTGACGCGCAAGATCACCCGCGCCGTTGCCCGAATCGAGGTCGGCCTCGAGAACAAGCTCTATCTCGGCAATCTCGACGCCAAGCGCGACTGGGGCCACGCCCGCGACTATGTCGAGGGCATGCACAGGATCCTGCAAGTCGACGAGCCCGGCGACTTCGTGCTCGCGACCGGCGAGACGCGGTCGGTCCGCGAGTTCGTCGAGCTGGCGTTTGCCGAGGTCGGCCGCAGCATCGAATGGCGCGGCAAGGGCGTCGAGGAGGTCGGTGTCGACAAGGCGTCCGGCAACACCCTGGTGCAGATCGATCCGACCTATTTCCGCCCGACCGAGGTCGATCTTCTGATCGGCGACGCCAGCAAGGCGCGCGCCAAGCTCGGCTGGACGCCGAAGACGCCGTTCGCGCAGCTGGTGAAGGAAATGGTCGCCAGCGATCTCGTCGAGGCCAGGCAGGACGCGGCCAATGGCAAGCACGGCGTTTGAGCTGAAGGGCAAGACGGTCTTCGTTGCCGGCCATCGCGGCATGGTCGGCTCGGCGCTGATGCGCCGGCTGGCGCGCGAGGAGGCCGATCTCCTGACGGTGTCGCGCAGCGAGGTCGATTTGCGCGACCAAGCCGCGGTCAACGCCTGGTTTGCCGCCAAGCGGCCGCAGGCCGTGTTCCTCGCTGCCGCCAAGGTCGGCGGCATCGTCGCCAACAACACGCTGCGGGCTGAATTTCTCTACGACAATCTGGCGATCTCGAGCAACGTGATCCAGGCGGCGCACGCCAATGGCTGCGAGAAGCTGATGTTCTTCGGCTCGTCCTGCATCTATCCGCGCCTGGCGCCGCAGCCGCTGCGCGAGGATTCGATGCTGACCGGCCCGCTGGAGCCGACCAACGAGCCCTATGCCATCGCCAAGATCGCCGGCATCAAGATGGCCGAGGCCTATCGCAGCCAGTACGGCGCCGATTTCATCAGCGTGATGCCGACCAATCTCTACGGCCCCGGCGACAATTATCACCCCGAATACAGCCACGTCGTCGCCGCGCTGATCCGCCGCTTCCACGAGGCCAAGGTTTCGGGCGCCGGCAACGTCGCGGTGTGGGGCACCGGCACGCCGCGCCGCGAATTCCTCTATGTCGACGATCTCGCCGACGCCTGCATCCATCTGATGAAGACCTATTCATCGCCCGAACTGGTCAATATCGGCACCGGCGAGGACATCACCATCGCCGAGTTCGCACTCATGGTCGCGGCCGCCGTCGGTTTTCGCGGTGAGATCAGCTTCGACACGTCGCGCCCGGACGGCACGCCGCGCAAGCTGCTCGACATCAGTCGTCTGGCCAGGCTCGGCTGGCATGCCCAGACCGCGCTGGAAGATGGCATTCAGCTAGCGTATCGGGCATATCTCGCCGACAGCAAATGGACGGCACTGCTTGTCCCCGACAAGTGGCGTAAGCAGGCCCATCCGAGGATCCGTACACGGGTATCACCTAGCTGGCCCCGTCGCTCGCGTAACGATTAACTTTGCCGCGCGTTGCCCAACGCTCTTCGTCAGCAGCGCTCGGTTGGACGTTCGATTCATCCAAGTGACACGCACATCCCAGCTACGGTTCAGCGAGCCAACTCGCAGGAACAGAGGAATGGTTGTGATCGAGAGTGCCGTTTTACTGCTATCAGGTTGAGATCTGATCGACTCTCAGCCTTGAACGCCGGCGCCGCAGCCGATCATTGGCTCGAAACGTGCCGGTGTCCTTTTCCTCTCGATCGGCGGCCTAGCGAGGTTCGGCCATAACCATCCGCGCCGACAGCGTGACGATGCACATGAGCGCGCCTAACATGCCGAACGCAAAAGGCAAGCCGGTCATGTGTGCGACGAGCCCGATGCTGGCGGGACCCATCAGTATACCGGCGTAGCCAGCTGTCGTGATGACCGCGATTGCAACGCCCACCGGCATCACCTTCTGTTTGCCGGCGCGGCGACACAGCACAGGTACAACATTTGAAATACCCAATCCAATAAGCAGGAACCCCGCCATGGCAATCACCGCAACCGGCGCGGCGACCACAGCCAGGAAGCCTATCATGATTGGTAGAGTTCCGAGCATCAATGTGGCACGGTCGCCGATTCGCTCCACTACGGCATCTCCGCCGAGACGTCCCGCAGTCATCGCGATGGCGAAGAGCATACAGCCAAGACCTCCATGCGCCTCAGCGAGAAGATCTTGCCCAACGAGAAGCAAAGCGCTCCAATCAAGCATTGCACCTTCGACAAGAAACGTAATAGCCGCGAGCGCAGCTATTAGCACCACACTGCGATGGGGCAAGACAAACACTGGCCCCTGCTGCCTTACACTCGTCGCGGTCAACCGCGGCCAGGCCGACACAATCGCGATCATCATAAACATCGAACAGACTAACGTTGAAAAAAGCGGACCAAGCTGAAGCGAAAGGAACAAAGTCACGGCAGCAGAGCCGGTGAATTCGCCGATGCTGTAATGGGCATGGAAGCCGGACATCAATGGACGGCCGGTGGCGCGCTCCAGTTCAATCGCATAGATGTTCATGGCTACATCGATCGCCCCCAGTGAAACGCCGAACGCAAACAGCGTGGCACCGAGCGCAAGAGGTGTTCCGGCGATAGCAAGCCACGGCAGGATAAGCGCGAGGCCGAGTCCACCGACGAAGATAATGGGCTTGCTGCCGTACCGCGCATTCGACACGCTGGTCAAAAGCATAGCGAGAACGGATCCCATTCCGAGACAGAGCAGCAGAAGACCGAGCATGCGGTCATCTACCGCGAGCCGCTCCTTGGCGAGCGGCACCAAAGGCGCCCACGCCGCGAGGCCAAATCCGGCAACAAAAAACGCAAGCCGCGTCCCAAGCAGGCCGGCTGCCCAATTGGCAGATGGTATCACAGGCACTCCTGAGAGAACGGGCTGGTGAGCGCGGCGCCCCTCATCCTGTGTGCGCCGCCTGCAAGCGGTCCGATGATGGCCTCACGTTGGCATTTTTCATCCCTGCAAATGCGATGCCATCGCAAAAGCTCGAGCCACTCCCGGAGTGGCAAGCGTCAACGCGGAATGATCGTCAAGCCCCGGACACCGGTTTGGCCTATCTTTCTCGGATAGCTAGCCGTACGAAGGACACTAGTCTTTGCTTGTTCCGACGGTTAGAGGCGCAACAGCTCGAGTTGCCTTTGTCGCAAAGCGCACAAAGCCGACGGCACCCGGACCTTGCGTTTACTTCGAGAAGAACACCACAGCTCGCGTGAACACGGCCGTCAGCTCCCCGGCAGCATTTGCTGTCAATCTGGAAGCTCTCACAAAACGCAAAGGCGCTGCGCTACGCCTGAGCTCAATACAACGAACATTCATGGAGGACCGGAGCTGACCGCGGGGAACTTCTACGCTATACCGGGGCATCGGATCGCGGCAGATCATCCGAACGTGACGGAAAATCAGAGCTGCGATTCCAAATTCCCGGTGTCGGAGCGCTGGGTTGTGATGGAGCAATCAACCAAATCCTCCCTGCCATTTATGTTGGCGCCAGAAGGGCAGCATCGGCATCGCGTGCAGTCATCAATTACCTTTGCTATCTGGTTAGGTCCAGGAAGCGCGCGTTCGATAGCGAGCTGGTCGCCGGCATCCCTCAAGCGCTTATATCCGCGGAGCGCCGCGACTGTCGTTCTGACCAGGTCGGACTGTGCGTGGTAACGAATGAGTATAGCAAGCAAAAATCGATCAGTATTGTCGCCGTCATCACGCTGTAAGCCCAGCCGTTCTGCACGAGATCGAGCTCGATCAACACCCGTGACAGACCGAATCCCACGATCCAAGCATCAAAGCTCATGCAAATGCGTCGAAACATCTCCGGATCAAGCCGCCGAATGACGTAGGATCCCAGCGGGATGCCGAGCAAAACACTGGGTATAAAGGCATAAAGCAGGCTGCCGCTTTCGGAAATGAAAAGGCCGAGCTTGTAGTAGACAAAGGCAGTTGCGCTCGATTCCACTACGCGAACCAGGGCAAGACCGGCGCGAAATTCGTTTTTGACGAGGCCCTGGTTGTTAAACAGCATGGCCAAAGGCGGGCCGGAGATAGTCGTCACCGAATAGAGGATGCCCAGCATCGACCCGAATGGCAGACCGATCAGCCAGCTCGCTTCGATAGGGCGGCGCCAGCCCGCGGCTTGCAACAAGATCAGGGGCAAAATGATCGTGTACGTGGCGAATTTGATCCAGCCCGGCTGCAGTGAGGCCAACGCATAGCCCCCGAGCGCAATGCCTGGCAAGAGCCCAAGCAAGATGGGAAACACTCGTCTCCAAACCGCCGGCACACCCTTCAGATTGATGAAGAGGACGTAAACGTTGACGAAGACTTCGATGATAACAATGGCCGGGTTGAGAATGCGATTGGGGTAGAAAACCAGCGCAAGGGGTACAGTGAGCGACGAAAAACCGTAGCCAATGGCTCCATTTACAAAGGCCGCAAAACAAGTTGTTGCGGCCAAAAATAGCATAGCACCATCAAACTCAGGCATTTACTTAACCTTCCTAGTCCGGAGCGCGTCCGATCACACGTCAGCGAATCAGACGTGGACATTGGTCATCAGGATTGCGGCAGATTCCGCCCTCGCTTCGCAGCTCCGGCGACCTTCACATTGGTTTTTGGCCGTGGCCAAGCGCGCTAGTTTCTCTTATTATCGACTTCGGTTGTATGAAGCTGCGTTGTACTTCCCCTACCCGACCGCGATCACTCAGCTAATACGTGTCAGTCTATTTTTCGGCTTGTCGATCGCTGGTTTTCGTATCGAAGCCATGACTGCGGCGGTCGTAGATGCGAGGGGCTCCTGACGACCAGTTCCGAACGGTCCCCAGTGGACTTGAACTGTCGGCAACTAAACCCTAAGGTCGTTGCAACCCAGAGGTCGTCGTTTTCAACTAGCAATGCGAGGCGCTCAGACGGGAGTAAAGCAATTCGCTCCAGAGACGTTGGGATAATAGCAACATCACCTTTTCAGCGTTGACAAGTTCTTCGCCGGCCGCCTGACGCTCGCCAAGCTGGGCAGCATGTGGCGACGATCTCGTTACGCGAAAAGCATGAGGCCGTCCCAGGCTCTATCGCTGACCACACCGGCATCATGAAGCGGCCGCATTTTTGGCAGTGTGCAGCCCTTCTCCTCGGGCAAACGATGGGTCAAAACAGGCGCAGCAGTTGGACATCATCCTTGTACCCTCGTGAATTTCGAGTCGATAAAATCACCGCGGTCGGCGAACAACGCCCTATCCGGAGCAGCAATCGAGCGAACGCGGATTGATTAGTCGTTACTATTTGGCCAGCTGGACATCAGCAGCGCCGGTGAGTTCAACCTCTGTGCCGTTCTTCCCGTGACCGGCGCTCGCGTCGGCTCGGTGATCGGACGCGATTGCGACATAGACCGCCGGCAGCACGAAGAGAGTGAAGAGCGTGCCGATAGACATGCCAGCGACGAGCACCAGCCCGATCGAAAAGCGACTCGCGGCGCCAGCTCCCGTTGCGGTCAACAAGGGTATGAGGCCCGTGACCATCGCCGCCGTCGTCATCAAGATTGGACGCAACCGGACGCGCGCCGCCATCTCTATAGCCGAGCGACGGTCAAGTCGCTCCTTGAGCTGCAGTTCATTGGCGAACTCAACCATCAAGATGCCATGCTTGGAAATCAACCCGACCAGCGTTAGCAGTCCGACCTGGGTGTAGATGTTGATCGTCGCCCAGCCCAAAAATAGCGGTATCAGGGCGCCGACGATTGCCATCGGCACGCTGATCATAATAACGAGGGGATCGCGCAGACTTTCGAACTGCGCCGCAAGCACCAAGAATATGACGATAAGGGCAAACGCGAAGGTAATGGCCAGTTGGTTACCCTCGTGCACATATTGCCGGGCGTCGGCAAGGAAGTCGTGGCTGAAGCCTGCGGGCAGTTTCTTTGCCTGCGCTTCCAGGAAGTCCACGGCCTGACCGATCGTAACGCCGGGCATCGGCACGGCTTGAAAGGTCGCGCAGTTGAGCTGGTTGTAGTGCGTGAGTGCGTTCGGATCAGTCGCAGTCTCCACCGAGACTACGGTAGACAGCGGAAGCATCGAACCTTTCGCGGTCTTCACATAATAGTTTCCGATCGCTTCCGGGGCCAGGCGTTGCTCGCGGGGCACCTGCGGAATCACTTGGTACGAACGGCCTTGCAGATTGAAGTGATTGACGTAGTTTCCGCCAAGTAGGGTGGCGAGCGCATTACCAATATTCTGCATGGTGATGCCAAGATCGTTGGCCTTCGATCGATCGACCTTGATTCGTACCACGGGCTGATTGAACTCGAGGTCAGAATCGCTGACCATGAACAGACCGCTTTTGCGCGCGGCATCCTTCAGGTTCGACATCTGCTCATAGACGGATTGGAAACCTAGCGTCGAATTGATCACCATCTGCACTGGTAGCCCGTCCGTGCCTCCCGGAAGCGAAGGCAGGCTAAACGCAAATGCGTTAATACCTTCGATTTTGGACAGCTCGACCTGGACAAGGGACTTTAGCGCGATCGATGACCGCTTGCGCTCATCCCAAGGCTTGAGCAACATGCCGGCCATCCCTCCCCGCGAGCCGCTAGTGCCGTTGAGCACGAAGCTCAAATCGGTCTCGGGAAACTTCTGAAACGCCTTTTCGAGCTTGGCGCCGTAATAGTTGAGGTAGTCGATGTTGGCGTATTTCGGCGCTTTGGTTAGCGCGAATACAATCCCTTGATCTTCCTCCGGCGCGAGTTCCTTGGAAGTGTGCATATAGAGAAAACCGACGAGACCCAGCATGGTCAGGGCGAACAGCCCGGTAATCGGACGATAGTCGAGCGAGCGGTCGAGCTTGCGTCCGTACCAGCGTGTCGTGGCGCCAAACACGCGGTTCACAACTCTTGCAAACCGCCCCTCCTCAGCGCTCTTCAGGCAGACCGAGCACATCATCGGCGACAGCGTCAAAGCGATCACGCCCGACACGATCACCGCCCCCGCCAGCGTAAACGCGAACTCGCGGAACAGCGCGCCGGTGACGCCCCCGAGAAAACCGATGGGCGCGTATACGGCGGCCAACGTAATCGTCATGGAGACGACGGGGCCCACGATCTCGCGCGCGCCTCTCGCAGCAGCCTGGAGGGGCGGCGCACCTTCTTCCAGATGGCGATGAACGTTCTCCACCACGACGATCGCGTCGTCGACCACGAGACCGATCGCGAGTACCATCGCAAGGAGGGTAAGGAGATTGAATGAGAATCCCAGCGCCAGCATCATGCTGCAGACACCGATGAGCGACAACGGAATGGTAACGACGGGAATGATGACCGACCGCAGCGAGGCCAGGAATAGAAAGATGACCACCACCACTATCACGACGGCCTCAATGAGCGTCTTCTCCACTTCATCGATCGACGATTGAATGAATTTGGTGGAATCGTAGGCCACTTTCATCTTCAGTGCCGGCGGCAGGTTGCGTTCCATTTCTGGAAACAGCGCCCGAACACCTCGCACTATGTTTAGCGGATTGCCCTGCGGGCTCGCCTGGACACCGATGAAGACCGCGTGCTCGCCGTTCATGGAGACGCTGACGTCTGTGGTCTGCGCGGCAAGCTCGACTGCCGCAATGTCCTCCATGCGTACAAAGCCGCCGTCATTCGCTTTGACGACCATGCGCTTGAAGTCATCGACACTCCGCAGGTCGGTGTTTGTCGTGACGTCGGAGATAGTGAAATAGCCCTTGGTCTGACCGGACGCGGCCTGGAAGTTGTTGGCAGCGATTGCAGCCGAAACATCTGCCGGCGACACGCCGTGCCCCGCCATTTTCGCAGCATCGAGCCATAGCCGCATCGCAAAACTTTGGCTGCCCAGGATGTCAGCCGCCGCAACGCCGTCGACGGTCGACAAAACCGGTTGCACGACGCGCGAGAGATAGTCCGAGATCGCGCTGGCCGTCAGTTCCTCGCTGGAGAAGGCGATGTACATGACAGCGGTAGCCTGACCGCTTGACTTAGTGACGATCGGATCGTTCGATTCTTTCGGGATTAACGATTTGACTGAATTGACCTTAGACAGCACCTCGGTGAGTGCCTCGTTGGGATCGAAATTGAGCTTGATGTAGACTTGGATCGTCGACGCACCGAGCACAGATGAGGAAGTGACATAGTCGACGCCCTCTGCGGAAGCGACCGCCTGCTCCAGAGGAGTGGTGATGAACCCCTGGATCATGTCGGCGGAGGCGCCAGGATAGGAGGTCGTGATATTGACGACCGTGTTAGACAGTTTGGGATACTGCCGGATTGGCAGAACAGCGGCCGCGCGAAGGCCGATCAGCAAGATCAGTAGACTGACGACGATAGATAAAACCGGACGCTTGATGAAAAGCTCTGTAAATGTCATCTCGACTCGCATTCAAAGAGGGTGACGCAAACTCGCTAGCGAGTCGCGCGACAGCCATCGTTATTAAAGCGGCAACTGCGGCCAGGCCCCTGCTATAAGCGAAACTGAAGTGGCCGCTCTAAAGACTCGTATGTTCCCAAGCAGAGGCTCAGCCTTCCGCTTCTTCCATTCTCGCTGCTTATGATGAACGCCGACCCCGCTTGGCTGAGTGCGATCTCGAATAGGGAGCGCCTTCGCAAGATAAGACCCAAGTCCTTTTTGCGCGTAATCAGCCTGAGGTCCGCCTCAGGATGTGGAGGTGGGCTCACGTGCTTCCATTTACTCGTGCTCAAGTCTGAATGGAGCGCAAAACCGTCTAGGTGAATCGCGTCAGTTCAAGGCTTCGACCCGTTCGATCGAATGATTCAGCTTTGAAATCGAAAGTATGGACAACCTGGCAGATGCTCAACTCTACAAAGGTAAGCGGGTGATATCGCATGGGCTACAAAGCCTATACCAAGGTTTGTTCTCGGTCCGACTCAAACTTCCACAGTATTCCCCCAGGCGGGTCGGGCGACGGTCCCGTCTTGTACGCGGCCTCGTGCCACTCAAGCTTCTTCTTGGGCTTTCTCATCATCCTTAGGTCGGCTCGGAAGCGATCGACTGCGCCACTCGTTTTGCTCGAGGCGGGATGCAAATCTCATCTCGAAGGACCTAATCCGCCCACACGATCGGGTTGTAAAAGCCGACATGCACAGAATTGACTCAGAGAGTCCGCGTGCAGGCGATATGCTCACGCATCATTGAGAGCTTTGCGCTGGACGGCAATGAATGTGGCGACATTTATGTTGGCCGGCGTACGGGTGACGAGATGTTCTACGCCGGCAAGGTCGACCACGGCTTCGACAAGGCCTCGGCCACCGATCTCCACAAACTACTGACGCCGCTGATCCGCAAGACCCAGGCCCACACCAAACGCATCGAGCATGAGGCGATCTAGGTTGCGCCGAAGCTGTTCGTCGAAATCGAGTAATCTTGTCAACTGCCGAAGGTAAGGGGCGACATTCAGCTCTTTCATGGTGTCGGGGAGGATCCATCATTACCTCACCGCGCTGCAGCTTCTGCAATGATACCCGCTGGCTCCGGGAGGTGAATCCGGCTCAGCCATACAAAGACCACACGCCTGCATGCGCTTCGCACTGTCAGGATGCCGCGTCCGGTCTGTTGCAAACCCGACGATCACGGCTTTGTCCCGCCCTCGCCGCAAGAATTCAAGCCGGATCTGTATCGGCGCTAGGGCGCCTACTCATAATTCGCCGTGTTCGCTTTACCACTAAAACCAGTCATCGCCGGGCGACCAGGGCATGTCGGTGATGGGCGATGAGGCGACATCGCGAGCTATTTTTGATTTTGACGCGACGAACTTCTACGAATTTCTTTAAACATGCGTATTCAGATTGGTACGTTGCTTGCTTTGTTCAGGACCTCATCATCCACGATTATCTTCTGAGCGGACCTGCGTCGCTGCAAATGCAAAGTCAGCCCGGAGATCGCCGTGCGGCGAAACTATGGAACCGATGTAGACCGGGGTGTCGGTCTAAATAGCAGACTGCAGCGCAAAGGTGGCGATGCTGAACTGCCAGTCGAGGGGAGCCGTTGCAAAGGCCGTCGTGACTTCTGGTAAGTCCATCGTTGTACACGATAACGCCATTGACCCCGTCATTTCACGCGCACGACCTCATTAAACTTCACGTCTGATTCTGATCTAGAATGATGAGGTAGAACATGCAAAGGCGTGGCGCGGTGGTCGACCAGCCACTGAAATGAAATCAGGTCGTTCTTTAGTGCGTCAGAAGGGACCTGATTCGTTCTCACGATGAACCGTAGTTTGCTTCCGGAGCGTAGCTGAGGAGATTGGGGCGCAATGACGTGTATTGTTGGACTGGTTAATAAAGGCACTGTTTACATCGGTGGCGATAGCGCCGGTTTGGACTCGAACTACTCTCTCGTCGTCCGCAACGACAGGAAGGTATTCCGGAGCGGTGATTTCGTCATGGGCTTTACCAGCTCATTCCGGATGGGACAGCTTTTGGCGTTTGGCTTCCATCCTAACAGGCCGCGCGTGGGTGTCGATGTGATGACTTACATGGTCACCGACTTCATCGACGCCGTGAGAGCTCGAATGAAGTATGGCGGCTTTGCTAGGACGAGGGATTCTGCTGAATACGGCGGGACGTTCCTTGTCGGCTACGCCGCCCGGCTGTTCCATATCTCGGACGATTACCAGGTTGGAGAATCGGTCCATGGGTTCGATGCGTGCGGATGCGGTAATGCGATAGCGCTCGGCTCGCTGAGATCAACACGCGACTGGAATGACCCCAAAGCACGCCTCCTTGAAGCTTTGGGCGCCGCCGAGACGTTCAGCGCGGGTGTCCGCGGGCCGTTCTATTTAGAGCATACGGATTGCACAAATAATTGAACGATCCTTATCGTCCTCAGTCTATCCGACGACAGAGCTGGCCCCGCAAATTCGGACAGTAGCTTGAGTGGATTTTCTGCCTGACAGCGGCGAGGATTCTTGCTGCGAATCAGGAGCGAAGATGACGAAGAAGAGCCGCCGGACGCATTCTCCGGCATTCAAGGCGAAGGTTGCTTTGGCTGCGGTCAAAGGAGACAAGACACTGGCGGAGCTGGCGCAACTGTTTGATGTTCATCCGAACCAGATCACGATCTGGAAAAACCAGCTCCTGGAAGGCGCCGCCGGCGTGTTTGGGCATGACAAGACATCGGCCGAGACGCCGGTCGATTTGAAGGCGTTACATGCCAAGATCGGCGAGCTGGCGTTGGAAAACGATTTTTTGTCCGGCGCGCTCACCAAGGCGGGCCTGCTGAGCGC
>NZ_JASAUT010000083.1:0-27864 GCF_029952935.1 Bradyrhizobium sp. Mp19
CCAGCCAGCATGGTGAATCAGAAACACACTGATTTGGGAATCCCAAATCGATTCAACCTAAACCCATCCCGCTTTAGATCACGCGGTATGGGTCCCTGCTTTCGCAGGGACGACAGCGGTCTTCGCTTCGTTCCACAATGCATCCATCTCCTCCAGCGATGCATCATCGAGCGAACGCCCCTTCGCCGCCAGCGCCTTCTCGATATAGGCAAACCGCCGCTCGAACTTGGCGTTGGTCGCACGCAGCGCCGCTTCCGGATCGGCGTCGACGTGGCGGGCGAGGTTGACCAGCGCGAACATCAGGTCGCCGGTCTCTTCCGCGATCTCGGCCTTGTCGTTGCGGTCGAGCGCGGCTTCGATCTCGTCGGCCTCCTCGCGGATCTTGGCGAGCACCGCGCGCGGGTCGTTCCAGTCGAAGCCGACGGTGGACGCCTTGCGCTGCAACTCCACCGCGCGCGTCAGGGCAGGCAGGCCCGCCTTCACGCTCGCCAGCAGCGATTTGTGCGCGGTGTCTTCGGGCGGCCGCCGCGCGGCGCGCTCGGCCTTCTCCTCGGCCTTGATCCGTTCCCAGGCGCTCTTGACGCCGGCCGGCTGGATGTTGCCGTCCTTGTCGGCGAAGACGTGCGGGTGACGGCGGATCATCTTCCTGGTGATCGCCTCGACCACATCGCCAAACGCAAACGCGTTCTGCTCCTCGGCCATCCTGGCGTGATAGACCACCTGCAACAGCAGGTCGCCGAGCTCCTCGCGCAAATCGTCGAGATCGCCGCGCGTGATCGCATCCGCAACCTCATAGGCCTCCTCGATCGTGTAGGGCGCGATGGTCTGAAAATTCTGAACGAGGTCCCAAGGGCAGCCGGTCACCGGCGTGCGCAGCGCAGCCATGATCTCGATCAGGCGGGAAATGTCGCGGGAAGGGGTCATGGGGCACCGCTGTATGAGAGGTATGGCCGTTATGCCAAATCGGCCCTGTCGATCCCAGCAAAACACGCCGGAAACACGGCACTGTCCACGGATTGGCCACGGCGCCGTCAGGTGCTAAATCGCGTTCCATGACCGATCAGAACGCTTCCGACACCGCGCTGGTGCTGTTTTCCGGCGGCCAGGATTCCACCACGTGCCTTGCCTGGGCCTTGTCGCGCTTTGCCCGCGTCGAGATGCTCGGCTTCACCTACGGCCAGCGCCACGCGATCGAGCTCGATTGCCGGGACCAACTGCTGGCCGGGATCAAGCGGGTCCGACCGGAATGGTCCGCGAAACTCGGCGACAGCCACACGCTTGATATCCCGACGCTGTCGGAGATTTCCGACACCGCGCTGACCCGCGACGTCGCGATCGAAATGGGCGCGGACGGCTTGCCGAACACCTTCGTGCCCGGCCGCAACCTCGTGTTCCTCACCTTCGCGGGGGCGCTGGCCTATCGGCGCGGCATCCGCCACATCATCGGCGGCATGTGCGAGACCGACTATTCCGGCTACCCGGATTGCCGCGACGAGACCATCAAGGCATTGCAGTCCGCGCTCAACCTCGGCATGGCCAGGGATTTCGAGCTGCACACGCCGCTGATGTGGCTCGACAAGGCCGCGACCTGGCGGCTCGCGCACGAGCTCGGCGGAGCAGGGCTGGTCGACCTGATCCGCGAACACTCGCACACCTGCTATCTCGGCGAACGTGGCGCGCAGCACGATTGGGGCTATGGCTGCGGCGAATGCCCGGCCTGCAGCCTGCGGGCCAAGGGCTGGCGGGAATATGTTGCTCAGGGTGGCCCGTAACAGTGGGCTGATAGCCGTCCGCAGAGGCGCACTGCCAAAATATCGAAAACAACCCCATGCAAAGGAGTCGGCGGCTGCCGTTCGACACCGCAACTTGACACGTCGGGCAACTCAGCGGTACTCTTCTATTATCCAGAAATAGTGCAGATGCGGCTCGAATCGCAAACCCATCCTCATCGTCGTCCCGGCGAAGGCCGGGACCCATAACCACAAATGGTCTTTGTTGAGCGATGGTGGAACGACGAGTCGCGTTCACACAATATTCGCCGCGGAGTATGGGTCCCTGCTTTCGCAGGGACGACAGCTGTGAATGCGGCGCGATCTGGTGCTACGGCGGAACGCGCCGCTACGCGAAATCCCCCGGCGTCAGCACGATCGGCTGGCCGTGCGGGGTGCGGTCGGCGGCGTGGTCCCAGGCGTCGCGGTAGCGGTGCAGTGTCTCATGCGTCGTGACGCCCTTGGCGGCCACGAGGTGTTCGAGGGTTGCCAGCCAATGCTGGTAATAGGTCTCGCCGGTGTCGGGATCGCCGGCCGCCTGCGCGCGCTTGATCTGGTCGGCGAGCGCGGCAGCCCATTCGGTCCAGGTGAACACGCCGCGGTCATGCAGGCTCAACGCCATGGCGAACGCCTGCGCTTCCCAGGGGGCGCGGAATACCGGGCCGTCCTGGTCGCGGGGAATGCTCGAGACGGCGCTGGTGGCGCGCGCGGCGGCACCGGCATCCATCAGACGGCCTCGAGATACGGCTCGAACGCGTCGATCGAGACCTTGATGGTCGGATCGGAGTCCGGTCCCCACAGCTCGCGTCCGTCGAACACGACGGTGTACAGCCACTGCGGATGTTCGCCGGCGTCGTTTGCGACCGTGTCGGGAAACACATGACAGCCATGATCGCGCTCGACCACCCCGACGTGACCGCGCACGTAGCGCGGCAGCCGCGTGTGCGTGGCGGGATGGATGTTCTTCGCCCGCACCCGATCGCCGGCCTTGAATTTCGCAGGCCCCGGCGCGGCGCGGCCGAACTTGCCGCGCACCATGATGCGCTCGATGTCGGCCACCGAGAACTTGCCGTGCTTGAGCGCTTTCGCCGGCGCGACGGCATGTCCGGCAGTAACGTCGTCCCTGGAGATATAGCCCTTGTCGAGCAGCAGGGCTTCCAGCCCGAGCAGCCATTTCCTGTAGTAGGAGCTCGACAGATAGACCTGCGGGGGCAAGGTCTCGCGATAGAAGCGCGAGGCGTCGATGTTGAAGGCGCCGGCCGCGCCCATCGCGCGGACCATGGCGAGCACCCGGGATTCCCATTCCTCATGGAACATCGGCTCGTTCGGCTCGGGGTCGACCTTGCCGAACCCGTCCATGCCGCCCATGTCATGGACGCCGTTCATGACGGCGCTCCCGGCTTTTTGGGAAAGCCGGTGCCGATCATGGAATCGCGCGTCACCAGCTCGGCGAGCTGGTCTTCGCTCCAGCCCTCGGTGCCTTCGGGCCGCATCGGCAGCACCAGAAAACGCGTCTCCGCGGTCGAATCCCAGACCCGGATCTCCGTCTCCTTCGGCAGGCTGACGCCGAAATCGGCGAGCACGCCGCGCGGATCCTTGACCGCGCGCGAGCGATACGGCGAGGCCTTGTACCAGACCGGCGGCAGCCCCAGCATTTCCCAGGGATAACAGGAGCACAATGTGCAGACGACCATGTTGTGGCGGCCAGGCGTGTTCTCGATCGCGACCAGATGGTCGCCGACCCGGCTGACATGGCCGAGGGTGCCGACCGCCTTGCTGGCGTCCTCGAGCAGCGCCTTCTTGAAGGCGGGATCGGTCCAGGCCTTGGCGACGACGCGGGCGCCGTTATGCGGGCCGATCTTGGTCTCATAGGCCTGTACGATGGCGTCGAGCGCGGCAGCCTCGACATAGCCCTTCTCGGTCAGGATCGATTCCAGCGCGCGGACGCGCAGTTCGGTCTCCGACAGTTCGGAATGGTCGTGATCGTGGTGGTGATGATCATGTTCGCTCATGCCCACAGAATAGGCGAAACCGTCATGCTATGTCGAGGCAGGCAGTACACAAGAATGCGAGCGGGGAGGTATGCGTGGTTGATGATGTGACGATCGAGAAGGGGCTCGGACCGGAGGGACGGATCGCGGTGGTGCGGTTCGACCGCGGCGACGGTATCAACGCGCTGTCGCCGGATGCGCTGCGGCAGCTGACCGACGCGGCGCGCAGTTTCGAGGACGACGGCGAGACCTCGGTGGTGGTGCTGACCGGCGGCGCCAAATCGTTCAGCGCCGGCTTCGACCTCAAGGATGCCGAAGGGCGTTCTCGCCAGACCATGGACATGGGCGCGCTGCGCCGGCACCTGAAGCTCGGGCCGCGGCTGACGCGCGCCTGGCAGGACATGGAGCAGGTCACGATCGGCGCGATCGAGGGGTTTTGCGTCGGCGGCGGCGTGGCACTCGCGGTCGCGCTGGATTTCCGCGTCATGGCGCGCGACGCGCATATGCGGGTGCCGGAAATCGCGCTCGGCATGAACATGAGCTGGCAGAGCGTGCCGCGCATGCTGCATCTGATGGGACCGGCGCGCACCAAGCAGGCGGTGATCCTGGCCGACGACCGGATCTCGGCCGAGGAGGCCTACGAATGGGGCCTGGTGGAGCAGGTCACCGATCCTGGAAGGTCATATGAAGCCGCGATGGCGCTCGCGGCCAAGGTCGCCGCCCAGCCGCCGATCTCGGTCGCGATGACCAAGCTGACGGTCAACCGGCTGGCACATGCGCTCGACGATCTCGCCAGCCACATGGACCTCGACCAGTTCGCGCTGGCCAGCCTGACCGCGGATCACAAGGAAGGCGTCGCGGCCTTCCTCGGACGGCGGAAGCCGCGCTTCAAGGGGCGCTGATACGTGTCGTTCAGGAGGCTTCCAGGCTTCGAAAAGGCGAAGGCCCTGACGCCGGGCCGGTGCGTCAGGGCCTTTGCGGTGCGGAGACGACCCCAGCACCTTTCAGGGCCTGGGAGCCGACGTTGGGGTCATCCGCCTGCACCGTTGTCGAGACCGAGCAGACAGCGGGTACCATGCGCCCATCACCGGCGTCCGCATTTGCCTATGTGAATCGCCATCGTCGTCCTCTCGGAGCTCCAAGTTACTTTCGCCGCCGCGCTCTGGTGCGGGCTGCTTTCCTCGCTGCGGCCGAACGAACGGCGTATCGGACCGGCCCAGCCCTTTGGACTGCGCAGCACGATCATCGCCCAGCGCGCGCCGATCGTTTGCCGGCACGCGCCTCTGTTTGGATTTTACGAATTCCTGCGAACTCACCGATCTCTCATATGTAAATGCCGGAACCGGGCGGAGAGATGACAAGCGGCCGCTGACTGATGTTTCGACCGCGATTCGATATCCGCCTTATTCAGCCGAAGGGTGCAGTTGATGAATCTCATCGACCGCTACTTTTTCGCCGCAACGATGACGGTGACAATTGTACTCTGGCTGTACCTCGGGTTGCTGGTGGCCGGTAGCTGACGGCGCGCTCCTCTAAAGCCAGGGTTACCCCCGCCTTGGCGTCGAATTTCCCTGCTCATTAAATAGGCCATGGCCACTGTCCTAACGGCGCACACAACGACGCGCCCGGGAAACCCGACCGGCGGGAAAACGTTAACGCCTCGATCATCCGCGCAACTGGCAGAGGTGCTGCTATGCGTACGATCTTGATCGTGGAAGACGAGTATTTCATTGCCGATGACTGTGCCACGCTGGCACGGCAGGCCGGCTATCACGTCGCCGGTCCGTTCGCTTCGATCGACGAGGCCCGCCCGCATGCGTCCGGCGCCTGTGGCGCGCTGATCGACATCAACGTCAATGGAACCGCGTCCTACAAGTTGATCGATACCCTGCTTGCGATGGGAACTCCGGTCACCCTCTACACCGGCTACGACGCCAGCACGTTGCCCGAGAAGTATGCGCATCTCCCCGTGGTGACCAAGACGCGCGGGTGTGCGGAGGCTCTCGGGATACTGTGCAAGCAGATGAGATCCGCTGAATAGCTGGCGAGCTGAACGCAGATCGATGCGCGCGCCGGGATGCGCAGCGGTGGTTATGGGTGCCGGCCCCCCGTGAGAGCTCGCTGCTCTTTCCACACGTCGTCCCTGCGAAAGCAGGGACCCATAACCACAGGGCTGCGTTGTTGAAACGGGCTGTGGCTCCAGCGCAGCAAGCCAACTGACGTCGGCGGCCATGGGTCCCTGCTCCCGTGCGCAATTGCGCACTAGGCAGGGACGACACCGCACGTATTGCGCTGAGGTTCCCGGCACTGGCACTTTTGTTGGCAACTTTCCTCGCCGAGGTTTATTGTCTCCTCATCACCGGCCGAGGCTCTGCCCGTAGGCGTCGGTGGCTGAGAGACCGATGGTGCTCCCGCCTGCATAACCGGGGAGCACGACCATGCCCAACGAGCGGTACATCTATCGCCTTTCCAATTCCCACGATCTCGACGATGCCGAGCGGACGATCCGGGTCGTCGGCCAGGCACGCAAACTCCTCGCCGAAAACCCCGCCAGCACATTTCTGGGCCGCAAGACGCAGGAACCCTTCCCGCAAGCGGAAAGCCAGTACGGGAACCTGAAATCCTGACTCGCGATAAGCGTTCGCATCTTGCGGAGGCGCAGCCGCGCGGGATGGTGACTACTGGCACCTGCTCGCCAGGCATCAGGCCATGAAGCGGCGGATCGATGCCAGCGACGAACGCGCGCTCGAACAATTTGCGAAGTCTGATGAGCTGCTGCGTTTGTCACGGCTGGGCAAACCTGCCCCGACTTATCCCATGACAGGGCGGACGCTGCGATCCAGTGACATGGTTCGTCGATGATCGATCCCCTGTTCGCCCGCGCTCAGCTTGCCATCGAAGAAAGTCACACTTTGCGCGCACAAAAGAAATCGCTCGCGGATCAGCGGGACGAGCAGCTCGCCGAGCTGCGGCAATCGGTGCGTAATTCCGCGAGCGCGCGCATGGAGATCAAAGCTCACCGCGACAACAGCAAGTAAGGTTTTTGCTGATAGGGTCGGGGCAATATTCCGATCGGTCGGTAGGTCGACTAGCGGGCTTTGATGAAGCGTTCGAGATGCATGGATAATTCGTAGCTCAGTGCCAATCGTCGCCAGGATCGCGCCAGCAACTCGCAATCCTTGCGCGTCGTCTCGACGCTGGATGTCGCAGCCAGACGGTCGGCTTCATCGGCCAGTTGCCGGCATTCCGCGATCTGACCTGTTGAATCCTGCAGCATCGCTGTCCTTCCCGAGGCCGATGCGCCGGGAGGATGCGTCAAGCCGCCGGTTTGCCGGAGATCGCGGGCCAAGACAATCAAGCAAGACAATCAGGCAATATGAATGTCACCCGATCTCAACGTCCTGAGCTGCGCGACGACGAGCCGCGCCTCGTCTGCCAATTGGGCGTTACGGATGCGCGTTTCCATGACGGTTGAGAGGTCGGCGATCAGCGCGCGTTCTGCGGCCGTCTGCTCCAGCAGCTCGATACGCCTTTCGATCTCGGTCATTACGCACCCCGTCCGATATCGTGACTGGAGCATCGTGGGGCTCTCTGCAAACCTCCGCACTAACATTTGCAAATGCCCGGCTGGATTATTGGTGTCCAGCAGCGCGATGAGACAGGCGGTCAGACCTGCGGATCAATCTGCTTCATGGGATCACCGCGCAGGATCATGCCGGCGAGCCCGTGCGCCATGGCGCGCTGATCGAACGGCTTCTCCCACAACGGGACGTCCGCGAACTCGGTGCCGAGTACGATCTTGTCGTATCCCGAGGTGAACACGATCGGCACGCCGCGCGCCTGGAGCTCGCGCGCGACCGGATAGATCATCTGCTTGCGGATGTTCACATCGAGCACCGCACCATCGATCACGCCGCCGTCGTGCAGGATGCGAAGCGCATCGTCGATGTCACCGGCCGGCCCGGCGATATCCGCACCAAGCGCGCGCAGCGCGCTGCGCATGTCGTCGGCAAGGAAATATTCGTCTTCGACGATCAGGACGCGCCGTCCTGTCAAGAGTGGGGGTTCGCGCAAATGTGCAAATTCGGACATGTCAATTCCGGCCGCGCCCGGCGTGATGTCTTCGCAAAATTGGAACATAGGACGAATGCGCGCCTTGTTGCAAACAATGTTGGAAATGTTGGAAAAGGCAGGTTCCATGTCCAATCGGGACATCATCGTCATCGGCGGTTCGGCCGGGGCGACTGCACCGTTGAAGGAGATTCTGGGCCGGCTGCCGGCCGATCTACCGGCCGCGGTCTTCATCGTCTTGCACATACCGGCCCACGGGATCGGCATCCTCTCGACGGTCGCGAAGGCCGCCGGCAAGCTGCCGGTCCGGCAGGCGGAAAGCGGCATGGTCATCGAAAATGGTCACGTCTATCTGGCGGCACCGGACCGCCATCTCCTGATCCAGGACGGCCACCTGATGCTCGGCCGCGGGCCACGCGAAAATCTGGTACGGCCGGCGATCGACGCGCTGTTTCGCTCGGCCGCACTGCACTATGGACCGCGGGTGATCGGCGTCGTGCTCAGCGGCCTGCTGTCCGATGGCGCGGCAGGCCTGAACGCGATCAAGCGCTGCGGCGGGGTTGCGCTGGTTCAGGACCCGCAGGATGCGATGTCCGACGAAATGCCGCTCAGGGCATTGGAAGCGACCACGGTCGATCTCTGTATCTCGGGCGCACAGCTTGGCGATGTGCTGTCCGATCTCGCCCGGGAACGGGCCGGCGCGGTGCTGCCGATCCCGCCCGAGATCGTGCTGGAGGTGAAGATCGCGGCAGGCGAGCGCATCGGCAGCGATACGCTGGTCGATATCGCCGATCCCGCGCCGCTGACCTGTCCAGGGTGCGGCGGCGTCCTGTCCGAGCTGAAGGTCGGGCATCCGCTGCGATTTCGCTGTCAGGTCGGCCATGCCTATACCGCCGATGCCCTCGCCAAGGAGCAGGAAGGCCGGGTCGACGAAGCGCTTCGGGTCGCGCTGCGCATCATCGAGGAGCGCGCCGAACTGGTGCATCGGATGGCCGAGGACGGCCGCCAGAGCGGGCGGCCGGCGATCGCACAAATGTATGAGGCGCGCGCCGCTGAATACCGCGAATATGCCGATATGATCCGGCGTGTCGTGCTACAATCGCTCGATCCGAAGCGACCGGCGCGGAAGGAGCCGTGATGGCCAGCGCTGAGCATGCGAACTGGGCCGAACAGTTGCGGTCCGAGCGCGCGCTGCTGGTCAAGGCTGACATCGACATCGAGGAGGGCTGGCGGCGCGTCCGCAACCAGCAGGATTTGCTGGATTGGCTCCAGCGGGCTGGTCACGATACTGAGCAGGCCGAACATCTCGTCAGTCTGCTCAAGCGGACCTTGATCGAGTGGGAACGACACCGGACCCTGATTGTGCAGCGGGTCGCATACCTGGAGGAGCAGGTCGCATCCCATTAGCGCTCGGGAAAAGCACGGCCGGCGTTCGAGCATGTGGCTGGCCTGCCGCGGAAGCCGCTGACGCCGGAGGTCATTTTCGCCGAGCCGTCGGCGACCACGGCGACCGTTCCCGCCGCAGAGGCCAACGGCGCCCTCATCAAGGTTCTTAGGAAGGTGGAGATTTCCTACTTATCCCGTTGGGATAGGACTAAACTCTGCTATCAGCAGACGCAGGCGAGACGCCCGCGGGAATGTGAGAGCCGCTGCAATCATGGATGACGTTGGCCAACCCCAGAGCGGAGGCGAAGGGCGCCAGTCCAAGGCGCCGCTGATCATCGGTGTGGGCGCGTCCGCCGCAGCCCTCGATAGCATCGAGCGGTTCTTCTCGAAACTGAGGCTCAATCCCGACCAGGCCGTCGTGCTCGTGTTGCAGTACCGGGATGCCATCGAGGACACCCGGTTGCGCGGAGCGTTGCAGCGATCGGAAGGCGCCCGACTGTCCGAGATCAGCGACGGACAGCTCGTCGCGGGCGGCGTGATCCATCTGTGTCCGTCCGACATGATCACCACCGTTCATGGCGACCGTTTCGCCGTCCGGCGCGCCGAGCAGGCGCGCGCGGAGCGGGCCACCATCGACAGCTTCCTGGTGTCGCTGGCGGAGGAGCGCGCCGAGGAATCGATCGGCGTGGTGCTGGCCGGCACGGGTGGCGACGGTACGCTCGGGGTCGGGACCTTGAAGGATCATGGCGGTCTTGCGATCGCCGAACGCATTGGCGACGGTCAGTCCAACCCCCACGACGAAGGCAGTTCGGCCGCGGCGATCGCCGATTTCGTGCTGCCGCCGGAGGACATTCCGGAGCATATCGATGTCTATTCCCGCCATTTGCGCCGGCTCGAGGAGAAGCAGGGCTTCGACGAAGTGCTGGCGGCGGCGGCCAGCTCGCTCGCGCGAATCGCGGATATTCTTCGCAACAAGACCGGCAACGACTTCCACGGCTACAAGCAGAACACGTTCCTGCGCCGCGTCCAGCGCCGCATGCAGGTGGTGCAGATCGACGATATCTCCGCCTATGTCGATTTCCTGAGAAACGACAAGGACGAGGCGCAACATCTGTTCAACGACCTCCTGATCGGCGTCACGGAATTCTTCCGCGACAAGAAGGAGTTCGAAGTCCTGGAAACCCAGATCATCCCGAAGATATTCGAAGGGAAGGGCGCCGGCAGGCAGGTGCGCGTCTGGGTGCTTGGCTGCGCGACCGGCGAAGAGGCCTATTCGATCGGCATCCTGCTGCGCGAGCATATGGCCGGTCTCGACTCGGTGCCGCAGGTGCAGATCTTCGCGACCGATATCGATGGCCGCGCGCTCGCCGCCGCGCGGGTTGGGCGTTATCGGACCAGTATCGAGAACGATATGACGCCGGAGCGGCTGGCGCGCTGGTTCGTGCGCGAAGGCGACACCTATTGCGTGGTCAAGGAATTGCGCGAGATGTGCATCTTCTCGCAGCACAACGTCATCAAGGACGCGCCGTTCTCCAAGCTCGATCTGGTGTCGTGCCGCAACCTGCTGATCTATCTCAATGGCGAGCTGCAGAACCGCGTCATCCCGCTGTTCCATTTTGCGCTGCTGCCGGACCGGTTCCTGTTTCTCGGCAATTCCGAGAACGTCACCCGGCATCCGAAGCTGTTCGCGCCGGTCGACCGCCGCGCGCGCATCTTCAAGAAGCTCGAGACCGGGACACGGCTGCCGCCGGAATTCCCCATCACGACGGTCACGGGGCGGGCCTCCGTCGACATCCCGCCGGTACGTTCCGTCGGCCCGGATGTCGGCCTCGAGCGCCGCGCCCAGCGCATTGCCGAGCGCTATGCGCCGGCCTATGTGATCACCGACGACCACTTTCACATCCTGCATTTCTCCGGCCGCACCGGCCGCTATATCGAGCCGACCGCAGGCACGGCGACGCTCGATTTGCTGCAGCTCGTGCATCGCGACCTCAGGCTTGAACTGCGCACGGTGCTCAGCCGTGCCGCGGAAACCAATGAAGCGGCGCATGCCGAGCAGTTGCAACTCGGCGTCAACGGGCATCGCATGCTGGTCGACATCACGGTCGAGCCAATCCAGGACGGTCCCGCCGGCCATCGCAACTTCGTCATCCTGTTCAAGGATGGCCCGATCCGTCCCGTGGAGCAGGCCGAGAACATTCCCAACATTCTGGTCAGGACCGAGCATGTCGAGCGGCTGGAAGGCGAGCTGCGCGCCACCCGCGAGCGGTTGCAAGCCACGATCGAGGAGCTGGAAAGCACCAATGAGGAGCTGAAATCCTCCAACGAGGAATATCAATCGCTGAATGAGGAACTGCAATCCGCCAACGAGGAGCTGGAGACCTCGCGCGAGGAATTGCAGTCGGTCAATGAGGAGCTGACCACCGTCAATGGCGAGCTGGCGCACCGCGTGCAGGAATTGACCCGCGCCACCAGCGACCTGAAGAATTTCCTCGAGAGCACCCAGATCGCGACGGTGTTCCTCGACAACGATCTGAAGGTGATGAACTTCACGCCCGCGATCACGCATTTGCTGCATCTGGTCGAGACCGATGTCGGCCGCCCGATCGCGCATATCAAGGCGCGGATTCCGATCGAGGAGCTCTACGACGATGTGCGGCGCGTGCTGCGGACGCTGGCCAGCGCCGAGCGCGAGCTGACCGCGCCCGACAGCGGCACGCGCTATATCGTGCGCATCCTGCCGTACCGCAGCATCGACAATTTCATCGCCGGCGTCGTAATCACCTTCATCGACGTCACCGCGATCACGCGGGCCGAGGAGCGGCAGCGGCTGCTGCTTGGCGAGCTGCAGCATCGCGTGCGCAACACGCTTGGCGTGGTCCGCTCGATCGCGCGCCGCTCGGCCGAGACCAGCGCGAACGTCGAGGACTATGCATCGCATCTCGACGGCCGGCTCAACGCCTTCGCGCGGACCCAGTCGCTGGTGACCCGCGATCCGGAAGGCGGCGTCGATCTCGAATATCTCGTGGTCGAGGAACTGCTGGCTTACAACGCGCGGGAGGGCGAGCAACTGAGAGTGTCCGGTCCCGGGATTCGCCTGCAACCCAAGGCCGCGGAGACCTTCGCGCTGGCACTCCACGAGCTCGCAACCAACGCCTTGAAATATGGCGCGCTGAGCCAACGCGCCGGGCGCATCGACGTTTCATGGCGCATCGATGATGCGGCCAAGCCACGGCAACTGGTGTTCAACTGGCGCGAACGCAGCGGGCCTGAAGTGGCGCCGCCGCGCCGCAGGGGATTTGGATCCGATCTCCTGGAGCGAACGCTGGAGTTTGAATTCAAGGGCAAGAGCACGCTTGAGTTCAATCCGTCGGGACTTCACTGTACGATCGCCATACCGATGAGCCCGCAAGCGATCCATACGCCGAGCATGGGGAGCTAGATGCATCCCCCGGTGCTCGAGGGGAATTTGGCGCAGCCGGTGATCCGGCGGCTCAACGCCATGCGGCAATTGTCCGAGCGGGGAATCGCGTTGCTGCAACAGGCGATCCAGGACGGGCTGCACCGCGCCCGCCCGGGCGAAGACCTCGCCACCGAGGGCGATCCGGTCGACAGCGTCAGGATCATCCTGTCGGGCTGGCTCTGCCGCTACAAGACGCTGGCCGACGGTCGTCGCCAGATCGTCAATTTTGTTCTGCCGGGCGACAGCTGCGACGCCTGCGTTTATCTGCTGTCGGTGATGGATCATTCGATCGGCGCTCTGACCCCGGTCACCTATGCCGACATCAAGCGCCCGGCCTTCGAGCAGCTGCTGGCGAGCGACCGTTCGCTCGAGGAAGCGCTGTGGTGCGAAACCATGGTGAACAGCGCGATCCAGCGGGAATGGACGGTCAATATCGGGCGGCGGGTGGCGCTGGAGCGGGTCGCGCATCTGTTGTGCGAACTCTATGAGCGCCTGCTGCCGGTTGGAATGATCGACGGCGATTCCTGCCTGTTTCCGATCACGCAGATGGATCTCGCCGATGCTACCGGGCTGTCCGTGGTCCATGTCAACAGGACGCTGCAGGAGCTGCGCGGCGCCGGCCTGATCGTGCTGCGCGACCGCATACTGACGATCAACGACCTGAAGCAGCTCAAGGACACGGCGCTGTTTTCGGCCGACTATCTGCACACCAAGCGGCGCGGCTGAGACGCGGCCGGTGCGGGGGGCGCGAGAAGCGTCGCAGGCGTTCGCCTGCGATCCTTGAAATGTCGCAGCAGGGCTAAAGCGGGCGCGGCGACATCGACGTTTTACCCAGCGCACTGACGATCTGAACATGACAGTGATTTGTCACGACGAAGACAGGGCGACGGTTGGCCGCGCAAGATTTGGATACGGCTGATAACATACTTGAAACCCTCTCGCGCCGTCTCGCGCTACGATGCGGTTCAATCCACGAGGGCAGGGAGGCAATCATGCTCGATGGAGAGACGGCGGCAGTGCTTCGCGCAGTGCTCGACGAGGTCTGCGGAGAGGTGCCGCGCTCCGATACGACGAAGCGGACCAACGTCGCCTCCGGATTGCTGCAGGCCGTTCGCGAGGGACGCTCGTCAATCGATGAGCTGCGCATCGCAGGCCAGGCCGCGTTGCGCACCGCCCCGAGCATGTGGGGCTAAGCAGTCTGATCGGGCAATCGCAGCGGCATGATTGTGCGTCGCACATTTGCAGACGTTAGTGCCGGAACCCGTTGCGAAGCGCAGGTTCTCGCGAGTTGACGCGCCACCGGCCGTCAGCGCAACCAGGAGAACCCCGCTACGACCCCAGCTCTCACTCCTGAGCTGGGGTCACTTGTGTCGAACAAATGGGAGTGAGCCGCAGCGACCGAGCAGTGCGCATCGATGGCTCCTCGAGATCGTCCGCCGGTCACGACCAGCCGCCATAATGGTGAAGGAACGTTCAGGAAAGTTCCGATCCTGTTCCTGCAACATGCACGGACGCCAGTCGTTGTCACGGCGTACTGGAAAGGAGGATGCCATGACGAAGCTTACGTACGCTCTTGCCGCGGTTGCGGCACTCTCGATAGCGGCACCGACCGTTGCGAGCGCGCAGGGTGTGGGCATCTATGTCGGCAGCGACCACGGCTATTACGGCAATCGATATTATGGTGGTCCGCGCGTCGACGTTTACCGGCATGACCGGGGCTGGCACCACGGCTGGTACAACCATCATCGCGACTACTACCGCGACCGCGGCTTCGTGATCCGTGGTCATGACTGGGACGACTAACGGTGCTGGTCGCACGTTGCGATAACCAGCTCGCGACGACCAATGAGGGCCTCGCTTCGGCGAGGCCCTTTTCATTGGCCGTACCGCATCGCGCCGGTTCGTCCACGTAGGAACCTTGGCTGATCCACCAAATTGTCAGGACGGGACGAGGTGGACGGAGGAGGTTTGCATGAACCAGTTGATTTATCTGGTCGGACTGATCGTGGTCATTTTGGCGATATTGTCGTTCTTCGGGCTGCGGTAGGCGCATCATGGATAACGAGCGAGGGCTTGCCGTGTCCGCCGCCAACAGGACCGGGCTTCGGCTGCAATGGAGCCCGGTCATCGCCGGCGCGCTGGCTGCCGCGGCGCTGTCGGTAATTTTGATCGGCTTCGGCGCGGCGGTCGGATTGGGCGTGAGTTCAAGCTCGCCGTCATGGCGCGACGCATCGGCTGCGCTCGCGTTGCTGTCGGGGCTGTATTTGATTCTTCAGGCGGTGGTGAGCTTCGGCGTCGGCGGCTACATCGCCGGCCGGGCGCAGCGCGTGATTGGCGTGACCCCATCCGACGAGATCGACAGCCGCGACGGACTTCACGGACTGACCGCCTGGGCGCTCGCCGTCATCCTCGGTGCTACAATCGTCGCGCTGGTTGGCCTGTCAGCCGCGCGCCCGGTGCTCCAGAACCGGCCATCTGCGACGGCCGCGGAGCCGTTGCTGAGCGCCGAGCTCGACCGCCTGTACCGGTCGCTGCGGCGTCCGGCCAATATCGATATCGGCTATGAGCGGGCGGAGGCGGGCCGCATCCTGCTGACGAGCTCCGGCCGCAGCGGCGTCAGCGCCGACGATCGCAGCTACCTGATCCAGCAGGTCGCGGCCGCGACTGGTCTGGCCGCGGCGGAGGCGGAGAAGCGCGTCGACAGCGTGATGGGCGATGCCAGGACCGCGATCCAGCGGTCGCGGCGCAGCGCGGTGATTCTGGCGTTCTCGGTTGCGGCGGCGCTGCTGTTCGGTGCGGTCGCCGCGTGGGCCGCGGCCGGCGCGGGCGGCCGTCACCGCGACGGCGCCGCGTTGCCGGAGTGGATGGGCGGCAGGCCGACGACGGCCGTGCCGATTGTCTGATGCAGTTGTGAATGTCCTTCAAGGGAGACGATGATGGCAACGATCTTGGTGATGGACCACTCCGGCGACACGAGGCAGCAATTCGATCCCGACAACAGCGAGCAACTGGCCTGGGCGAATGCCCGCTTCGCCCAGCTCACATCGGACGGCTACACTGCCGCAATTCGGCAGGCGACCGGAGAGGCGAAGTTGGTCCGTGCGCTTGATCCGACCGCCGAGGAAACCCTGTTCTATCCGAGGCTGGTCGGCGGCTGACGCCATGCTCGCCCGTCTGCGCGAGATGCCCCTGCGATCCGCGCTCCGAGGAGCCGCCAGCACGCTGCGTGCGACGCTGGCCGCGATCTGGGATCGCTGGAAAGCGTATGAGCGAATTGAGGCGCGCGGACTTGCGCTGCTGTCCGCGTGGCTGTCACCCGAACAGCGGGCGCAATTCGAAAAACATAATCGCTTCGACGTCATCGGCTCGGAGTCCGGCAAGCGATATCGGATTTGCTACGGCACCTCGACCAACGTCTACGAGATGGACGGCGGCGACCGCATCGTGCTGGGCTGGTGCTTCCGGCCCGTCGGCTCACTGGTGGCGGGCGACGTCATGCTTGCCCAGAAAATCGCGCTCGAAACCGACGAACGCGCGACGCTCATGGTCGCCAAGCCATTCCCGAGCTCCATGCCACCACGCGCAAATCTCCCTCCGGTTAGTTAGCGCTCGGCCCGCGCTGCCCCGCGAGGCGCGAGCTGTCGCGTTGCCGGGGGAGGAACGTCGATCTTCCTGCCGGGTTGTCGGGTGCCAACTTGCTACGGACCTCGACATGCGCGTCAACACCCGGCCGTCTTCGCTGAGCCTGATCTTCCGCTCCTACCTTGCGGACTTGCGGCAATGGCTGGGGCGCCTCGTGACCGGCTACGCGCTGGCATGCGGCGTCATGCTGGTCGGCGCGGTCGCGCTCCTGGTTACGATCGGGATCGGGGTCGCCGCGGCTTTCCACGCCCTTGAAGTGCATTACGGCATCTGGATCGCATATGCCGCGACCGGGGGCGTCTTTCTCCTTCTCGGGATCCTGGGGTTGGTCGTGGGCCGTGTGCTGCTCGCGCGTCCTGCGCCGGCCGTGCCGCGCCCGGGCCGACAGGCCGACATGCTCAAGCGCACGATCGCAGTGCCCGTCGCGGCGCAGCTGATCGCCACCACCCGGACGGGAGCAGGGGGGAGCGTAGATCCCACCACCCGGGCACTGGCCGCCGGGGCTGCAATCATGCTTGTCGGCTGGTTCGCCGCATCGCGCGCCCGGCGTCAGCGCGACGCGATCCAGGACTAGCGATGGCGCCACGCAATTGGACCAACGACCTGATGCTCGCCGGTGCAACGGCTCTGGCGACCTTGGCGATCTCTCGCCAGCTCTCCCGATCGGAGCGGTCGTCCGCTCGGGAGCAGGGCGTCGAACCCGCGCTGGCCGAAACCCGGGATCGTGGACGGCTCGCCGACACGCCGCTTGAGATTCCGGCCGCCGGCTGGAAGGACATTCTGCTGCGCACCTATCAGCAGATCGACGAGGACCGCCTGCTGGCCACCGCGGCCGGCGTCGTGTTCTACGGACTGCTGGCGATCTTCCCGGCCATCACCGCGCTGGTCTCGAGCTACGGCCTGTTCGCCGATCCGTCCACGATCTCATCCAACCTGCAGAGCCTGGCGCTGATGCTGCCGGAAGGCTCGTTTGCGATCGTCCAGGACCAGATCGCCCGCGTGCTCGCGAAGGGGACCTCGACGCTTGGCCTGACCTTTGCCGCCGGCCTGCTGATCGCGATCTGGAGCGCCCATGCCGGCATGAAGGCGATCTTCGATGCGCTCAACGTCGTCTATGATGAGAAGGAAAAGCGCGGCTTCGTCAAACTCAACCTGATGTCCCTCGCGTTCACGATCGCCGGGCTGATTTCCATCATGCTGATGGTCGGAGCGGTGGTCGTCGTCCCGCTGCTGCTGCAGCAGGTTGGACTGGGCACGACGGCCGAGCTCGTCATCCGGCTCGGACGGTGGCCGATCCTGGTGCTCCTGCTCCTCACCGCGCTTGCGGTGCTTTACCGCTATGGCCCGAGCCGAACCAGGCCGCGCTGGCAGTGGCTCAGCGTCGGCGCCGTCGCGGCAGCCGTGCTGTGGCTGGCCGGTTCGGTGCTGCTCTCCTGGTATCTGGCGAACTTCGGCGATTACAACGCGACCTACGGCTCGCTGGGGGCGGCCATCGGCCTGATGACGTGGATGTGGATGTCCGCCATCATCGTGCTGTGCGGGGCAGAGCTGAATTCAGAGATCGAGCATCAGACGATGCTCGATTCGACCGAGGGCCGCCGCAAGCCGCTCGGAGCGCGTGGCGCAACCATGGCCGACACGGTCGGCAAGGCGTCGTAACCGGCGCCGACCCCCGCAGCAACGCATCCAGCAATGAGCATAGGAACCAATGGCATGACCCGGGCTTATGCCAAAATGGTTCAGATCAACGTGCTGGAAAAACCGATCGAGCGGATCAAGGAGACCTGCGAGCTGATGGGCATCGCGGACAGGTTCGACCGCGCGCTTCCCGAGCTCGAGACCTTCCTCGAAGCCGAGATCGCACAGGGCGAGGTCCGCGAGTCGAAGCTGACCTTTGACGGGCTCTGCTACCTGCGCCAACTGCTGGCGCAGGCGTGATCCTCGCAACCCACGGCTTGCGGGAAGGGCGGCACACAAGGCGCAGCGCGGCGTGAGGTATCGACATGGCATTCTCGGAGGAAATGAACCGATGCGTTGAGACCTGTCTGTCCTGCTATAGGACCTGTCTCGCCACGGCCATGAACCATTGCCTCGTCACCGGCGGCAAGCATGTCGAGCCGGCACATTTCCGATTGATGATGGCCTGTGCGGAGATGTGCCGGACGGCGGCCCATTTCATGCTGATCAACACCCCCCATCACAAGCACACCTGCCGGGAATGCGCCGAGATCTGCGGTGAATGCGCCGAGGATTGCGATCGCGTCGGCGGCATGGACGAATGCGTGGCGATGTGCCGCGCGTGCGCGGAATCCTGCCGCAAGATGGCGGCCTGACGGCGCGGGCTCGCCGTTCGGTCAATCGGAGCTGACGTAGTGGGCGCGCCAGAGCAGCGCCGTGACGATCAGGGCGATGACCCCGGCGGCAATCACGATCCACGGTACATAGTCGGCCATTGGCACACCTGACGCTCCGCTTCGCGAGCCGGGCCTTTGCGAGCCAGAGCCGCGAAGCGGAGCCGTGTAAGTCTAGAGTTGCGCGTGCTGGGTGGTCGGGCGTGAGATCTGGCTGAGCGCCATGCCGGTGCCATCGCTGGCCTGGATCAGGGCGATATCCCCGAGCGCGATGATTCCGACCAGGCGCTTGTCCCGGCTCAGCACCGGCAGGCGCCGAACCTGGATCGCACCCATGTTCTGCGCGATGTCCTCGAGCTCCTGATCCTCGAAACAATACTTCACCTCGGCCGTCATGACGTCGCCGACCCGCGAGTCGGGGCCGCGACCCATTCCGATGCCGCGAAGCGCGATGTCGCGGTCCGTGATCATGCCGACCAGGCGCTCGCCATCGGCAACCGGCAGCAGGCCGACACCGAGCGCTGCCATCGCTTCTGCGGCATCGCGCAGCGTATCGTCGGGGGTGCACAGCTGGACGTCCGGTGTCATCGCGTCGCAAACCTTCATGCTTGCCTCTCCATGTGGCTGGTTGCGTCAACGGCCTAACGATGCGGCCCGGAACGGCGTTCCTAACTTTGTCACCGCGGCCAGCACGCAGGCGACCAACGGGAACGAAGCGCAGGCGCCGGCAGGCCGTGGTGGTACTTGCCGCTCTCGGTGGTCACCTCGAGGGACCTGACGATGGATCGAGCGGTGGATCAGCCCTCGCTTTGAGGCTTGGTGATCCCGTTGCGCTCGGCAAGGTCGGCTTCCCAGCCGAACACCGAGCGGCCGTCGAGCGCAGGAGAACGGGCCCGCTCGTTCGCGACAAACGCTTCGAAGGAGGGGCCGGTGGCAGTTCGTTCCAGCCTGCGGGCCTGATCGTCGAGCCGCTTCAAGGCCTGCATCTCCTCGTCGCGGCCGAGCTTTGCCTGCTGCACGGCCGACTTCAGCACGCGGATGGTCTCGTCATAGACCTTGATCGGCACCGGGAAGGGGTGACGGTCCTTGCCGCCATGGGCGAGCGAGAAGCGTGCCGGATCGCGGAAGCGGTAGGGCGTCCCGTGAACGACCTCGGCGACCATCGCGAGCGACTGCACCGTGCGGGCGCCGACGCCGGGCGTCAGCAGCAGCTCGGGAAAATCCAGCGGCCCGCGATCGGCAGCCGCGGCCAAGGTGCCGTGCAGGCGGCGGACGAACACGTCGCTCGAGCGCACGTCGTGATGCGCGGGCATGATCAGGTGCAGGAGGTCCGGCTGCGCGGTCGCGCTCTGCGTCAGCTCGGCATATTCACGCGTGATGCCGTCCGGCCCAAGCGCAGCGAGCAGATCGAGCTGCGCCTGGCGTGAGCTTTCGGCGCGGTGATCGGTGAGATTGACGATCTCGCCCTGCGTCGGGCCGTCGATCGCGCTGTGCGGCTCGTCGACGAAGCTGCGCAGGCCTTCGGAGTGCCAGTGATAGCGGCGGGCCTGCCGCTTGTCGCCGTTCATGCCTTGCTGGACGACGGTCCACTTGCCGTCGTCGGTGACGAAGAAGCCATGCAGGTAGAGCTCGAATCCGTCCTGCACCGCGGCGCTGTCGACCTTGGCCACCAGCCGGCTCGCGCGGGTCAGGGCGGCACCGTCGAATCCGACGCGGTCGCCAAGGGCGGACAGTTCATCCGGCGTGCGACGCGAATGCTTGCCGCGGCCGCCGCAGACGTGGATTCCGAGCTCGCCTTGCAGCGGCGCCAGACCTCGCTTCAGCGCACCGATGACGCTGGTGGTGATGCCGGACGAGTGCCAGTCCATGCCCATCACGGCGCCGAACGACTGGAACCAGAATGGATGCGACAGTCGCTGCAAAAAGGCATCGCGGCCGTGATGGTGGACGATAGCCTGGGTGATGATGGCGCCCAGCGTCGCCATGCGCGCCGCCAGCCATGGCGGCACGCGGCCGCCATGGAGCGGAAGATCGGCGCTGCCGGTGCGTCGGGCCATCGGGCTCCCAGATGCTGAATCGGCGTCCAATCTACCAGCAAATGCGAGCGTGTGTACAAAGCGGACGTCGCTTCATCGCGCGTCTCGTCAGGCGGCTTCGGCGTTGATGCCGCTGACGGCGAGCTTGGTGAGCGCTTCATCCGTCTTCTTTTCCTCGGCCAGGGTCTGGTCGATGAGCTTGACCGCATCCTTCATGCTGAGGCGGTTGGCCCATGCCTTCAAGGTGCCGTAGCGGGCGATCTCGTAATGCTCGACCGCCTGGGCTGCCGAGAGCAGGCCCGCGTCGAGCGCCGGCGTGTCGGCATACTCCTCCATGATCTCCTTGCCCTCGTCGATGATCCCTTCGATGGCGTCGCACTTCTTGCCGCGCGCCGGCTTGCCCATCAGGTCGAAGATCTGCTCGAGCCGCTCGATCTGTCCTTCGGTCTCGTCATGATGCTTCTCGAACGCCGCGCGCAGGTCGTCGGACTCGGCGGCCTTGGCCATCCGCGGCAACGCCTTCAGGATCTGCTTTTCCGCGTAATAGATGTCCTTGAGGGTATCGAGGAAGAGGGCGCTGAGATCTTTGTCCGGCATTGGTCGCTCCGTGAGTTGGGTGAATAGTCCGGAGTGCCAACACGAGTGCGAAAGGCAAGTTCCTATCCTTGATCGATGCGTGGCAAAGCGCCTCGTCGCCTGTCGCGCATTCAAGCGCGCTACGATGGAGCTTGGTCGGATTGCGAAGTCTTGATTGCGAAGTCTTGCCGCAACGCGGCTTCGGAACGAAGCCTCGGCCGGCCCGTTGGTCGGTCTCATCGTTCAAGGGAGAACCGCGATGGATTGGAATCGTGTCGAAGGCAACTGGAAGCAGGTCAAGGGTAAGGTCAAGGAGCAGTGGGGCAAGCTCACCGATGACGATCTCGATGTGATCGACGGCAAGCAGGAGCAGCTCGAGGGCCGTCTGCAGCAGCGCTACGGCTATGCCAAGGATCAAGCCGCCAAGGAAGTGAACGACTGGTATGGCCGCCAGAAATGGTGAACCGGACCACGTCAGGGGCCCCGCTTCGGCGGGGCCTTTTGCGGCCTGGGCGGCTGACCCTGCGTGTGACGGCATGCGGTCGGCGCGCGCTGGAATGAGCGATGGGACAGCTTCTCAGCCCGCCGGGTCCGCGCGCGGCGCACCTTTGCATCGACATGCAGCGGCTGTTCGAACCGGGAGCGCCTTGGGCGACGCCCTGGATGGACCGCGTGCTGCCACGCATCGTCGAGCTGGCGCAGCATGCGCCTGAACGTACCGTGTTCACCCGCTTCATTCCGCCGCGCTCGAAGCACGACGCGCGAGGGATTTGGCGGACCTATTACGAGAAATGGGAATGCGTGACCCGTGAGCGGCTCGATCCGGAGTTGATCGAGCTCGTGCCGGCGCTTGCCGCCTGTGTGCCGCCGGCCGCCATCGTCGACCGGCCGATCTACAACGCGTTCAGCAATGGGCGCCTGCAAGCTCATCTGGATGCGCATGGGATCGATACGGCCATCGTGTCGGGCGGCGAGACCGACGTGTGCGTGCTCGCCACCGTGCTGGCCGCGATCGATATCGGCTATCGGGTGATCGTGGCCGAGGATGCGCTGTGCAGCTCTTCCGATCAAAGCCATGACGCGCTGCTGCAGCTTTATGCCGAACGCTTCAGCATCCAGATCGAGGTGGCATCCACGGCCGATATCCTCCGGATGTGGACCCTCGACGACTGAAGCGACAACGCGCCGGTCGGGCAACATCCCAGACGAGGCGTCCTGGCATCAGGGCGGTCGGAGCAGGGGTGGCAATACCTACTTGCTGGGGTTGCGCTTGGGGCAATTTGTGCTGCCGTTCTTCGAGTTGCCGAGCACGAAGGTGCGATCCAACCCACGCGCACTCATGATCCTCTGCGGGCTGACCGGCTGATGGTACCGTGGGCGGCGAAGTCATGGTGACGCCGTGCAAGCCAAAACGCATGCGGTCGAGCGATGAGCCGCGGGGACGTGGGACCGGCCGTCGATCTGCGACCGGTGCAATGGTTCCTGGGATGGCTGTCGGCCTTGCGGTGAAGGTGAGCGGCGCAATGGGATAGCTGCCGGTGATCGTAGCCACGCCCATATCCATAATTCGCATAAGGTATATTATGGAATATTTATATCTACAATTAGATCAGATATTTAGTGGGAAATCTTCGCACTGGTCCGCAAGTTGGCGTGTGTGCTGATGTACCCAAGCCGGTCGTCCGGCCCGTGCCGATGCCGCAGCGATCTACGCGCGCGCATCTCGTCTGAAAGCCGATATTGCCGCCGCGTACGGACGCTGCAATAAGCCCCAGCTGTGCAGAGATCGCTGGTGACCCCGCGGCATCAGGTCCGTATAGGATGGCATCTCAGAACAACAACAAGCCTCTTGAGGGAGCAACCAATGAGCTTTTCACGACGCACGCTGCTGAAGGTTTCCGCCGCTTCCGCCGTCCTCGGCGGGATTGGCGCGCCCTATGTCGCGCGCGCCCAGTCGGCCGAGTTCTCTTACAAGTTCGCCAACAACCTGCCGGAGTCGCATCCGTTCGTGGCGCGCGCCCGGGAGATGGCCGCGGCGATCAAGACCGAGACCAACGGCCGGTTTGACCTGCAGGTGTTCCCGAACAGCCAGCTCGGTTCCGATACCGACATGCTGAGCCAGGTGCGCTCCGGCGGCGTCGAATTCTTCACGCTGTCCGGCCTGATCCTGGCGACCCTGGTGCCGGCCGCCTCGATCAACGGCATCGGCTTCGCATTCCCGGACTATCCCACTGTCTGGAAGGCCATGGACGGCGAGCTCGGCGCCTATGTGCGCGGCGAGATCAACAAGGCCGGCCTCGAGGTCATGGAGAAGATCTGGGACAACGGCTTCCGCCAGACCACGTCGTCGACCAAGCCGATCACCGGTCCCGACGACCTCAAGGGCTTCAAGATCCGCGTGCCGGTGTCGCCGCTGTGGACCTCGATGTTCAAGGCGTTCGATGCATCGCCCGCCTCGATCAATTTCAGCGAAGTCTATTCGGCGCTGCAGACCAAGATCGTCGAAGGCCAGGAGAACCCGCTGGCGCTGATCTCGGCGGCGAAGCTCTACGAGGTGCAGAAGTACTGCTCGATGACCAACCACATGTGGGACGGCTTCTGGTTCCTGATGAACCGCCGAGCCTGGGCGGCGCTGCCGGACGATATCAAGACCATCGTCGCCAAGAACGTCAACGCGGCGGCCGTCAAGGAGCGCGAGGATACCGAGAAGCTGAACGCCACCGTGAAGCAGGAGCTCACGGGCAAGGGGCTCGTCTTCAACCAGCCCGAGGTCGGGCCGTTCCGCGACAAGCTCCGCACCGCCGGCTTCTACGCCGAGTGGAAGGGCAAGTACGGCGAGAAGGCCTGGGATCTGCTCGAAAAGTCCGTCGGCAAACTGTCCTGATTAATCCAGCAGGAGGCTTGCCATGGCTCATGTCGAGATGACGCCGGCCGTGGCCGGCGAGGCGGCGTCGCAGCCCCCTCGCCGCCGCTCCGTTCTCGGTTCCATCGACGCGGCGCTCGGGATGCTGGTCGAAATCCCGGCGGCGATCCTTGTCGTCGCCGAGGTCGTGATCCTGTTCGCCGGCGTGGTGTCGCGCTACGTGCTTCATGCGCCGCTGATCTGGTCCGACGAACTGGCGTCGATCCTGTTCCTGTGGCTCGCGATGCTGGGCTCGGCGGTGGCGTTCCGCCGCGGCGAGCACATGCGGATGACGGCGCTGGTCGCAAGCGCGGGACCGCGGCTCTGGGCCTATCTCGACGTCGTCGCGACCTGCGCCGCGCTGGCGTTCCTGATCCTGATCGTGCGGCCGGCCTATGAATACGCCTACGAGGAAAGCTTCATCACGACGCCGGCGCTGCAGATATCCAACACCTGGCGCGCGGCGGCGCTGCCGGTCGGCACCTGCCTGATGGCGCTGTTCGCGCTGCTGCGGCTGGCCCGGGTCGGCGAGTTCAAGACCTTCCTGCTGGCCGCGCTGACCGTGGCTGCGCTGATCGGCGCGTTCTGGCTGGCGCAGCCGATGCTGCGGCCGCTCGGCAATCTCAATCTGATCATCTTCTTCGTCGGCGTGGTCGGCTTCTGCGTGTTCGCCGGCGTGCCGATCGGCTTTGCCTTTGGCATGGCGATCTTCGGCTATCTGGCGCTGACCACCCGAACGCCGCTGTTGGTGCTGGTCGGCCGGATGGACGAGGGCATGAGCCATCTGATCCTGCTGTCGGTGCCGCTGTTCGTCTTCCTCGGCCTCCTGATCGAGATGACCGGCATGGCGCGGGCCATGGTGGCGTTCCTGGCGAGCCTGCTCGGCCATGTCCGCGGCGGCCTGCATTACGTGCTGGTCGGCGCCATGTATCTGGTTTCCGGCATCTCCGGATCGAAGGCCGCGGACATGGCCGCGGTCGCGCCCGTGCTGTTCCCGGAAATGAAGCAGCGCGGCGCCAAGCCGGGCGATCTGGTCGCCCTGCTCGCCGCCACCGGCGCGCAGACCGAAACCATTCCGCCGAGCCTCGTGCTGATCACGATCGGCTCGGTGACCGGCGTCTCGATCTCGGCGCTGTTCACCGGCGGCCTGCTGCCGGGCGTGGTGCTGGCGATCACCCTGTCGGGGCTGGTGTGGTGGCGCTACCGCGGCGAAGACCGCAGCCACGTTCAGCGGGCCACCGGCAGCGAGATCGGCAAGGCGTTCGTGTTCGCCCTGCCCGCATTGGCCCTGCCCTTCGTGATCCGCTACGCCGTGGTCGAAGGCATCGCCACCGCCACCGAAGTCTCGACCATCGGCATCGTCTACGCCTTCGTCATCGGCCTCTTGATCTACCGCAAATTCAACTGGCGGCGGCTGTTGCCGATGCTGATCGACACGGCGTGCCTGTCGGGCGCGATCCTGTTCATCATCGGCACCGCGACCGGCATGGCCTGGGGCCTGACCCAGTCCGGCTTCTCGCGGGCGCTGGCGGCGGCGATGACCGGGCTGCCCGGCGGTTCGGCGACCTTCATCGCGGTCTCGATCCTGGCCTTCGTGATCCTCGGCAGCGTGCTCGAGGGCATCCCGGCGATCGTGTTGTTCGGGCCGCTGCTGTTTCCGATTGCGCACCAGGTCGGCGTTCACGAGGTGCACTATGCCATGATCATCATCCTGGCGATGGGCATCGGGCTGTTCGCGCCGCCGTTCGGGGTCGGCTATTATGCCGCCTGCGCCATCGGGCGCGTCGATCCGGCCGAGGGTATCCGGCCGATCTGGGGTTACATGCTGGCGCTGTTGATCGGCCTGATCATCGTCGCCATCTTCCCCTGGATATCGATTGGATTCCTTTGAGAACCTAGCGGATTGGATAGAGCCATGAGTGCAGCTCAAAATCAGTACTCGATCGGATTGGACAAGACGCCCGCCAACTACGTGCCGCTGACGCCGCTGAGCTTCCTGGCGCGTTCGGCCGCCGTCTATCCCGACCACATCAGCGCGGTCTATGAGGGCCGCAGCTTCACCTGGAAACAGACCTACGAGCGTTGCAAACGCTTCGCGTCGTATCTTGCGGGCCACGGCATCGGCCATGGCGACACCGTCGCGGCGATGCTGCCGAACATCCCGGCGATGAACGAGCTGCACTTCGCGGTGCCGATGACCGGCGCGGTGCTTAATGCGCTGAACATCCGCCTCGACGCGGCGTCGATCGCGTTCCAGCTCGAGCACGGCGGCGCGAAGATCATCCTGGTCGATCCCGAATTCTCCGGCGTGATCGCGGAAGCTCTGACCCTGATGACGGGCGCAAAGCCGTTCGTGATCGACGTCGATGACGCGGCCTTCAGCGGCGGCAAGCGGATCGGCGAGATCGAGTATGAGGCGGCGGTCACAGCCGGCGATCCTGCTTTCGTGGAACGGCCGCCGGCCGACGAATGGGATGCGATCGCGCTGAGCTACACGTCGGGCACGACGGGCAATCCCAAGGGTGTCGTGACCCATCACCGCGGCGCCTATCTCAACGCCGTCAGCAACATCCTCGCCGGCAATCTCGGCCAGCATCCGGTGTATCTCTGGACGCTGCCGATGTTTCATTGCAACGGCTGGTGCTTCCCCTGGACCATCGCTGCGTCCGCCGGCGTCAATGTCTGCCTGCGCAAGGTCGATCCGGCCAAGATCTTCGAACTGATCCCCAAGCACGGCGTCACCCACATGTGCGGTGCGCCGATCGTCTACAACACGCTGATCAACGCGCCCGATGCGCCGAAGGGCGGCAAGGCAAAGCCCGTCGTCGGCCTGATCGCCGGCGCGGCGCCGCCGGTTGCCGTTCTCGAGGGCGGCGAGCGCATCGGCATCAAGCTGACCCACGTCTATGGATTGACCGAGGTCTATGGTCCAGCCTCGGTCTGTGCCGAGCAGCCGGGCTGGGACGAGCTGTCGGCTGACGCGCGTGCACAGCTGAAGCGGCGTCAGGGCGTGTCCTATCCGCTGCAGGAAGGCGTCACGGTGCTCGATCCCGAGACCATGCGCGAGGTGCCGCGCGACGGCGAGACCATCGGCGAGGTCATGTTCCGCGGCAACATCGTGATGAAGGGCTATCTGAAGAACGCGACGGCGACGCAGGAGGCCTTTGCCGGCGGCTGGTTTCACACCGGCGATCTCGGTGTGCTGGACGAGCACGGTTACGTCATCATCAAGGACCGCTCCAAGGACATCATCATCTCCGGCGGCGAGAACGTCTCCTCCGTCGAGGTCGAGGATATCCTCTACAAGCACCCGGCGGTGCTGTTCGCGGCAGTCGTGGCCAAGCCCGATCCGAAATGGGGTGAAGTGCCCTGCGCCTTCATCGAGCTGAAGGACAGCGCCAAGGCGACCGAGGCCGAGATCATCGCCTATTGCCGCGAGCACATGTCGGGGTTCAAGACACCGAAAGCCGTGGTGTTCGGCGTGATCCCGAAGACCTCGACCGGCAAGATCCAGAAATTCCTGCTGCGCAACCAGGTCGGATCGGCCAAGGCGATCTCGGCCTGACAGCGCCACATCCCCGCTGTCGTCCCGGGCTTGACCCGGCAACTGTTATGTTGGTTTGGTCTGCAGGTACGGCTTTCGGTCTCGCATCATGGCATTGAGGACCGTGAGCAGC
>NZ_JASAUT010000084.1:0-18580 GCF_029952935.1 Bradyrhizobium sp. Mp19
GCGATCATCATCGCGCCGCGACACTGACTCGCCATCCTGATCGCCGCGCTCTTCCGACCCAGATCGTCGCGCTATACTGGTGGGCTCTCTGCAGAATCGCCTCTTCCTCAGTGCCTGGCGGAAGCTCCTTGGCTTGCGCGCGCAGGCGCAACGCGGTGATGTTCGTTAACGAATCGAAAGGTGCGGCGTTCCAGCCGCGCTGGAACTTCTGTTCATCCGGACGCCATGACCGTCATGGCTGAAAACTGGCGCCCCGGGAAACCGTGCCGCTACCGAGATGGGATCACCGGCAGCCGAGCCAGCACCCGCCTTATGAGCGAACCGGATTGGCAGGTCGCCTGCCTTCGGGATGCTTGTCGATTGTCCGCTTCGATGCAGCGATCGCTTCCTGAGTGCGTTGATAAGTCATTGTTCTGATGGTTTGGCCGCCGGCGATCGGCGTGACTTCGACCAAGAACCCACCGCCGGGCTGCTCGATAATCACCAATCGGTGCGCTAGATATTCAAGTTCATCCGTCACGTTAGTGATCTCGTTCTGGATTTCGGAACAAGCGGGTAAGGCCTGGAATGTTCCAGTGGTGGGACTTTCGGGGGCAGCAAGCTCTGCTGGTGTCAGCGCTCTCCCGGCCACAAGGTTGAGGGCGGGCTCATGGCGGAGATCTTAGTCGTCCGCAGTACCACAAGATGGCTGCGCTTGAACGGGTAGCCGGAGCGTCGCGAGCACAGCTTGCAGCGCATATAGCGCTCCAGCTCGTGGATCGGCGTCCACTTCGGCCGCCTCACGATATCGAGCGCGACCGTCTGATGCGTCTCGCAGCCGAGGCACGTCACTTCGAGGTAGCGGAAACCGGCGTTGAGTGCATCGCCGAGCGCGGGCGACGGCTGGGCGGGCCCCTGAAAAGCGAGTATGCGGGCGTTCCATGCTCGGCAGGCCGCGCCATCCGCCACCAGCCGGGCCTCCTTGACGGGCTCAGCCAGATGCCTGACCGTGGCGCCGAACGTGTACTCGCGTGACTTCGATCCCATGGGGATCCACCTCCGGGCCTGTCGCAAATCCGCAAGATGTGGGGTTCGGGACGGCCGACCGCGTGGCGAGGATCCTCGTTACAACCCGGGCGCCTCACGCGCAGACGACAGCCGTGGAGCTTCGTCAGTTCCTGCAACGCGAGTTGGCCTCATTCAAGATTCCGCGTCACATCCTGATCCTCGACCAGCTGCCAAAAGAAGACACGGGAAAGATTCAAAGGCGACAGCTGCGCGAATTGTTCGACGGGCGGTCGGGTCAACAGGTGTCGATGCGCGTGCCCCGCGCCGCCAAAGGACCATTGGATCTGGAAGCAGAATTGCTGATGCTGTGGAGGCGGCTGCTCAAGTCCGATGCGGTGACGCTCGACGATGATTTCTTCGCGTGCGGTGGTGATTCCCTCCTGGCGATGGAAATGCTGCTTCAGCTCGAACAGCTGATTGGCAAGGCGGTCCCGGAAACGATTCTGTTCGGGGCGGAAACCATTCGACAACTTGCCCAGAAATTAGAGACGGAGACTGACGCGCCGCCGACGCCGATCGCTCAGTTCCATACTGGGGGCCATCGGCCTCCGTTGTACTTTTTCAATGGGGATCTTAGAAACGGCCACACCGGTCTCCGGCGGATGGTCGAACTTTTGCGGTCCGATTATCCGATCATTTCCATCAATCCTCACGGATTTCGTGGAGAACCGATCCCGGCCTCAATCGAGCAAATGGCCGCCGATCGCCTTCCGCTCATCCTGGAACGGCAGGCCAGCGGTCCTTTCCTTCTGGGCGGCAGGTGCAATGGTGCCATGGTGGCGTTCGAAGCAGCTCGCCAGCTAGTGGCGACCGGGCACAACGTTCATATGGTCGCGATGATCGACCCGCCGACCGTTAATGCCCGTCCGGCCACCCGAGCGATCGTCGGGCTGATGAAGCCGATCGCCTCGCGCCACTTTCTACGCAGAATATTTGAACGTCTGGCGCGGCAGGAGCGAGACGCCAAGCATTCGACGAGCGAACCGGTATGGACCGCCAAGGGCAAGATTTCGCCGGCTCTGTGGGATGCTTATTCGATGGCGATGGCGCGATATCTTCCGGCATCGCTCGAGGTCGCCGTTGCCTTTTACGCGGCCGAACACGAGGGACGGAACTGGCGGCACCTGTGTTCTCAGCTCGAGGTCGTCCAAGTGCCTTAGGGGCATGATGGCTGCATGACTGTCGGTGCGGAGCGGCTGGTTGATCAACTGCGGCAAAGAATCAACGCTCTAGCCTCGCGTGCGCCTCCTTACGGCCGAGCAGATGGAGCGCGCGTCTGAAAACGCGACAAAGCGGGACAAAAATTCAAGGTGAGACATTACCGAACTTAGACACGTGTCAAGTCGAGGTAATCCGGCAGAGCGGTCTAAAATGCTGAGATTTCCCGGTAGACTGACGGTGCGCTCAGCCAGTCGCGCGCTGAGGATGCGGTCCGGGGAGGATCACATCCGGAAAGAAGCCCTGACGCCGCTAGCCCCCGTCGGGGCTTCTTGCTGCTTACGCCGGCTCAGAATGTACGAACGCCGCCCGCTTAAAATGCATGCGGACGGCGTCGGTTCTAGCCCCAGGAAGGATCTGCAAAATCCTGGCTAAGCTAAGTCTGCACAAAGACTTAAAAAGTTTAATACCCCTGAAGGGGTAGCTTGCCGTCAGAACGCGCGGCGCGCCCACGTTGTCGCACGACTGGCGTGGTCTCTGCCGATCAGCCGAACAGGCCTTTGCCAGCCTGCGCCATTCTGACGAAGGTGCCGTTCTCGCGGTACTCAAGCCACTTCATGTTTCCTCGGCATACTTCAGGTCAGCCCAATACTCAGCCGGTGTCGCCTTATCCCGGTAGAGCATTGGATAGTTGATCTTCTCGATCTAGATCCGGCCGCCCTGGATCGGCTCGAATGCGTGAGCGTGCTCCATGATCCTGCGGGCGGCTTTCTCGGGACTGGCGTAAAGGACGATCTGCGGTCAGTTTCATCGGCGGTTTGGAGATTAGCTACTTTTCTGCGGGGGCGCCGTTCCGTGTGCATTCATTGGAAAATATGGCGCTCTCACGGCAATCGAAGCGAAAGACTTGAGATCGACGAAGCTACAGTATTGGTTCGATCGATCGATGCATGGCCGACGTCGATTATACCAGTCACCGAGTCCTACAGCCTCAGCGATGAAGAGAAAGTCAGCCTCGCTTAATTTGAAGGTCAAAGCCCTACCGCTGTTCAACCCTGGTGCGCCACAGGGCATCGAAGGTATTCTGGCGAGATGGCGTCCATTCTTCTGAACCGATCGGATCGCTGGGCTTCTCTATGAGTGCACTTGCAAGCTCCTCGGTGGGACGTGCCTGCGTCGAAATCCGCACGGGCCACTCCAATAATGATTTTGAAAGCATGGGCTTGCCTTCGTACCAGCATTTTCGTCCGTCGATGAGGCGCCAAGACCAATACTCGCGCGGATTTGGGGGCATCACCGCACTGCATTGCTGTTTTGCCTGCGCGGTCGGCATTCCAATCAATAGAAAAGTAGCGATGCGAGCGGCCAAAGGAATAAATGAAAATTGCCTCTTCATCGGAACACTTAGAGACTACTTCGTTGCCGCAGTCGACTTACAGCAACGACCAAGTCGGGCCGCTCAAGAACCTCAACTAACTTGTCGAGTATGCGTTCACTGTCGTGGGGGCGGGGCAGAAGATACTCGTCCAATATGCACAGGGCTTCGCTGACGGCATGAAGAGCCAGCTGTTGATCGGTCATCGCTTCTTACCCATTCGAATTGGCGGAGCGTTGCGATTTCAAGGAAGCTTAAAGATCAAGTCAGCTTTTGGACTTATCCCATCAAATTTTATTTCAATCGAGGGTGAATTTAGGTCAGCGCTTCTGTCTCAGGATTGCGATTTGGCTATCGCCTCACCGCCGCTCCGCGCAACGCCACGTGCACTTCGATGGGCGTATCGCTACACAAACGAAGAGTCCGACAAGGCGCTGCGCCTCCACGCCCGGATTAGCGCGACGGATCACGCGATGGGAGCGCGAGGATCTGCTCGACGCTTTGCAGCAGCGGCTCGATGCGAACCCGCTTGCTATGCGCCTTCGTCGCGAGACGGTCGAGCATCCGTTCAGCGTCACCTCATCAAGCCGTGCGAAATGAGCCTTCAAATTTTTCAAGTCGGTGAATTTCTTGCATAGCGCCAGCAACTACCACCGTTGCCCGATCTTCTTGACTCCCGATCTCGGAAGAACGGCGCGGGCGCGGGAGTTAAGGCTCAATAGATTGGGGCCAAAAAAGCGAAGTGTGGCAGGATCACTGGCTTGTAGCAGCCACCAGTCGGCGCATAGTCAAGCAATGATCGAGCAGCGTCCAGCCTTCATGGCTTGCAAAAACCCCGGCACCGGCTGGAGAATCGATATTCTGTGGGCCGATGGCGAAACCGAAGTCATCAAAGGTTTTGTTACGGAGCACGACGCAACCAAGTGGATTTCCGAGCATTCGGCGGCGTGCCAAGAAAGCGCTAGCCCACCGCGCTAGCATGGCTTCTAGTTCGGAGGAGCGGCGACGATGGATCGCGAGACGGAAGAACTGGCAAGTAAAATCGCAGAATGCGCGAGACAGGCGCGCCATCAAGCCGCGCTTCTGCCGGAAGGTCCAGTCCGCGACGCACTGATAGAAAAAGCCAAGCATTACGAAGCACAAATCCCCGCCGACTCTACGTATACGACTGTTACGCAGCGCTAATGGGCAGGTGACTGCATTGCTTCGGCGCTCCGACTCATCCGGCAGGCTTCCACCCGAGGTTTGCCTTTGAGTTAAGTGTTCTTCCTTCATCTTCATCGTCGAATTGCGTCGTTTTTAGATGTGCCCGCGGTGTGTGCAACTCTCGGCCGGTGGTGGCTATCGACGTTGCGCCGCAGGGACAGCGCATCAGTGACACGGCCTCCCTCATCAGTGACACGGCCTCCCTGAGGGCAGCTTTTCGCCGCATGCCCCATGGCGCTGCTTGCGCAATCCGGTCCGCTGATTGCGCCAGCCTTGGAAGTGCTCTCCGATCAGTATCGGCCGCAACCAAATGGAGACCGGCCTCGCCATTGCTCTACAGTGTAAAGACATTGAAAATGAATGATTTGGAATTGCGCTTGATGCTGGCAGGAGTCCGTTTGGTGACGTCAAAGAGCTCTTAGTTCAAGGCCAAATCTGAAATGCGAGCGGGGGCGGGCGATCGAGCTGCTGCCGGGGCAGGCCACGGCGACGAAATAGTCTTGCTCGTGGGCGCCGCTGAGATTGGCGAATGGAAGCACGACCATAGAAAGACGGGGACGACGAATGCCTTGCGATATCAGGCGATGTCACCGTCGTGCTGAACGAGCCACCAGTGGCGACCGCAAAGGCCCGAACCGGACGAGAAATGTTCTTGAGCACTTGCTCGCCAAGGATCGACGACATCGACATCAACCTTTCCTTGGATTTGATCGTGGATAGATAACGAGATGCAGATGCCGCCCGACGCTGAGATGCCTTCAAGACGCGCAGCGATATTGACGCCGTCTCCGAATATGTCGTGTGGCTCGACGATTATGTCGCCGATATTGACGCCGATGCGAAAGGCGACACGGCCATGTTCCGGATCAGCAGCCGCAAATTCGTGGATGCGGGATTGAAACCGTAATGCGGCTCGAACCGCTTCGACCGCGCTCGGAAACTCTGCCAAGAACCCGTCTCCGGTGTTCTTCACGATACGGCCGCCGTGACTGGCAATAGCGGGCTCACTTCTCTTGCGAGAAGTTCGCTCAGCTTGCCGTGCGTGGCCTCTTCGTCATCGTGCATGAGCCGTGAATAGCCGGCGACATCGGCGGCCATTATGGCCGACAGCCTGCGCTCTATCCGACCTGGCCGCTCTTGCACTATGGACCCGCGATCCAAGCGATGCCCGATTGTACGACGGACAAGCCGCGCCCCCAACGGCCTTGACGAAGATGCCCGAGAGGCCGCCGATCAGCTATCGGCCCGAACGGCACAACCTAGGAACAGTCGATATTCGCCGGACGTTAGCGCTCATGCAGCAAGTCCGTTTGGTGGGCGACCGGCGCGAGGAGACTTACATGGCTGACGAAAGCTCAGTTGCACCTACTGCCACGCCCGAGCAGCGAATAGACCGAGCTTCAAAAGCGATCCGGCGGATGGCTGAAGACGATGCGTTGCAACATTTGCCACAACATGATCGGTGGCTGCATCATTTGAGTGAAGCGACCCGGGCAGCTCCATTTCAGTCGCTTGCCGTTGCATTCTTGCTAGGCGCCTTCCTAGCTCGTCGGTAGCGTCCATGCAGCGCAGCCCTACGAATTGCCAGACGGCAATATCTTATTCGGATTGCTCAATGACCTTGCTCACATCAGGCTCATCAATCCCATCCGCCCGATTGCACTCGCAAGGCATACCGGCGCCGCACTGACAGCCATGTGCCTCCGCCGTCCAAGGCAAGTGCGGATGGTTCTCGCAGACCCAACCCAACCCCAAGCAAATCGGACAGGTGGGTTTGGTCATTCTTGAGCTTTGTCGGGCAGACCCAATTCCTTGCGGACCGCAGCAGCGGAGTTGCCGACCTTTTCGACGACCTTCTGAAGGTCATTCTTCGACACACCAAGTGCATGGGTCCAATACTTCACCTCGTATGGCTCGTGCATGTTGATCTTCGAGCGATCTGGCTGGACGCGGTTGGTTAAATTGTCCGGCATTGCCTCTATCCCAAAATAAAAGGTCGCGGCCGTTGGCTGGTCCGAAGAAGATCAGGCTATTGTCGGGGCGGTTTGCAAAATTGACTGTCGCGGCAGTAACGTCGGCCAGCCAAAGCTAGTTCCTACCAACGCTTCCTTGCCCCCGAAGATCCGGGGTACATTCTCAATCAGTTTAAACCAGTGGCCCCGGCTGCACCTCGCTAGGGCCGTCGACTCGGCCTCAGCGTCTCGCCGGGGCCGTTTCTGTTCAGGGAACGAGCAGCAGTCCACGACGTCAAATCTAAACGATGGACTGGGACTATTACCGCGGCCTTAGCGCTCTCCGCGGGCGTTGAGGCCATTCTAACGTCAGGGGCCGGTTTTCGCGACTCGTGAAAAGCTTCGCTAAAATCTCAGCCTGGTCTTTTGTCAGCTTCTCGGCGAACGCGCCGTCCTTTTCTATCTGGGCCGGTCCTTTGCATTCGCTATCGTAGACCATCCAGCCGTTGCCGCCTTGCCGAACGAGGAATCGGCCTCTCATCGGGCGTCCAATAAATTCCATTGCAACACCACCTGTGAAATTGAAGGGTTTCAGGCGTCCAGCGAATTGAAACGGCCCCAACCCGAGGGCCGCCAACCCGAACAATGCGGGTTTTCCTCCAGCAGCCGGGGGGCCCTGGAGCGGCTGGGGGACCTGAGCCGACTCGTTGCCAAGCCGATCGTTCCTATTATCGATCGTTAGGATAAACGGCCCAGTGGTGCTGGTTCTGGCGTGCAGGTGATCGTGGCAACTCGGCCCCTCCGCGCCGCGCCTCACCGCGTTGGGGCCGTTTTTGCAAAGACTACGCGAAAAGGTCTTTGCTGACCTGGGTGATCCGCGGAGTGCCAGCATTATTAGCGAACCGAAATAAAAATTCAGCTGAAGTCGTGTTTATTCGGTTAGCCGAACAGATTCTCGCCGGCCCAGGGTCATGCGATTGGGTGCCGTCCTAGTTAGGACATTCGCTGCGGGCCTACCTTAGAACGCGACAAAGAAAAAACCCATCAGTAGCAGGGCGAGCAAAACAGACGCCCCGGCCGCCATCTTTAGTCCGGCGCTTGGCTTCGCTGATTGGTTCATATTGGGGGCCGTAACCCGCGAGATTGAAGTCACTCGCTCATATGCGCGCCGGTCTCAGCTTGCCGGGTTCTCTTAAGTAGCTGCTCTTTTTCCATACCTGCGCGGAGTACGCTTTCTTCTTCACGAAGACTCTTGGCCTCTTCAGTAAGGAGTTCCTCTAGAGTGTGCTCTTGCTTGAAGTGCCGACGCTTAATGACCATGCGCTGTCCTTTCCGTGGCGGAAGGCGACGTGCCCCCGAGCTGGAGCTACTTCGAGATAGCGATGCGGCGATGAGCGCGTCGCCGAGGGGCGGATGGGCGCGGATTCGAGAATGCCCCCGGCGTAGCTTTCTCAAGCAGAAAAAGCGGGTGCGCGTTCGCGACCGCTTTTTCTTGATGTCGGTTTGAGGGGACCTCTTACTTTGCAGGCTCCATCATTGGTTTGCCCTTATCGACGATATGAACCGTCAACATCTTCAGGGTTTTGTCGCCTGCCACCTTGAAACCACCGTGGGGCACGTCGCGAATGTTGATTGTTGCTGCTCCCGTAGGAAATGGCACCTCTTTTCCATCGGGTAGCGCCAACGTTGCGCCCTCTAGAACGTAAACGGCTTCCTCGCCATGATGCGTGTGGCGAATGAGATTATTTCCGGGCTGTACGTCGACGACGCTGACTACAATCTCCATATTCGTGCCGCTTAGGTCGGCGCGTTTCAACTCGGTGCGGTTTGTTTGGGCATTCGCGGACCAGGTAAGGGCGAAGAAAATAAGAGCAGTGATCCGAAGCATACTTTCCTCCTCAAATGGACAATGAAATGTTTTCGCGACACGCCAATGTGACACCCACTTATCCAACAGCAACCATTACGAGAGTGCAAGGGAAGTGCAGCACAATCCATCCTGAAGCAGATTGTGGCGATTGAGGCGACGACTACACCACCCCGCCGATCGTGGTATCGACCGCGTGATGGCCGCATCGTCAGAGATTGCGAAGCAAAGTAAACCTCCGCGCGTCGGATGTTTACCAGTAGGAGAAATCGGCAGGGCCTACCAGAGACGTCCTTGGCGAATTGATCACTTCGCCTCAGTCGACCCGGGTATCAACCCAGCCGACCTTGCCGCAGGCGGTGAACTTGCGGTGCGCCGAGATTTCAGCCCAATCCCATCTGCAAGTCGGCAAGCTTCAGCAGCCGCTATGACGTTGGCAGCCGACGGAAGAACACAAGCACCGTCTTGAAACCGGCGTTGAGATCGACAGGGCCAGTCCAATAACGGAGATGACGGGCGGGTTTTCGACGCCAAGGCATGGGCCGATATACTCAGTGCATCGAGTTCATGGCCGGTCGGGCTGCAGAGCGCATGTTGCTAGGCGGCGAACTCGCCGCTCTGGTTGAAGAACGTCCTTGGCGGGGATCGCTTGTGCATTTCTCTGCATGAACGAAAACATCCAGGTCCGGAAGCTTCATTCGCAGCTCCTCAACGAAGAGCGGGCGAGCAAGCCGCCGCCGACGGTCACGCGGTGGCGACAATCCACTCCGAAGAGCTGCAGCAGGCTCGGCGGGGATTGCTCGGTGAGCCAATCAAAATCAAGGTTCGCGCATTCCCTCGAGACCTATCGGCAATACCCGGGCAAACAGATAGGTCAGCAACGTCCGTGCGCCGGCTTTGACGTCGGCAGTAACAGTCATCCCTGGCTTTAGCTGGAAGCCTCCGGGCACCCCGTACATCTTGAGCTGATCAATCGCCACGCGCGCCTTGTAGAAAACCGCCGCGCTATCGTTTTGTGTGACGACCGTCCCGCGCTGCGTATCTTGGCCGCCGCTGAAGCTATCGGGGCTGATGAAGCGGACAGTCCCCTCGGCCAGGCCGTATTGGACGAAGGGGAACGTGTCGAATTTAATTGCAACCTTCTGTCCGGCGTGAACATAACCAGCATCGGCGGTAGCTATGCGCATTTCTACCTCGAGCGGCGCATCGCTCGGTACAAGCGTGATAAGCGGCTCGCCGGATTGCAACACCGAGCCGACGGAGACCTTGGCCACGCTAAGGACCACGGCGTCCTGATCGGCGCGTAAGTCAACGAGTTCGCGGCGAAGTGTTGCCTTGCGCAGGTTTTCAGTGGCATCGCTAAGGCTGCGTCTACGCAATGTGAGTTCCTCGCTGATCTTCGACTTCCACTGTTGTTCGTAACCGTCGCGCTCGGCGACTAGCTGGTCGAGATCGCGGTGGGCGCGCTCAGCTGCACCCGTGGCGTCAGTCAAGTTGCGCTGCATCTCGATCGCTTGGTCTTCCGCGATCAGGCGGTTCACCTGGCTGCCAACTTGCAGCCGTTCGAGCTCGCGTCGCTTCGACTCAAGCACACTCGCGATCCGATAGCGTTGGCCGAACGCTTCTACGTCGTGCTCGGCGCGGGTTATCTGCGCCTGAAGTCCGCTGAGTTTCTGGTTGTAGCTCTCAATCTGATACCGATACTGCGCTTGGCGTTGGCCATACATTGCAACCTGCAAGACCGTTGAGGTGTCAGCGCTCGATGGCTGGTACGGTATCCCGGAAGCCTCCGCCGTGAGCCGGTCGACCTCGGCCTGGAAGCTATTCACCTGCGTCTGCAGCGCAGTTACGTCAGCCGCCGAAAAGGTCGGATCGAGGCGCGCCAGCAACTCTCCGGCGCGCACGGTCTGGCCCTCGCGCACATTGATTGCGCGTACAATAGCGGTCTCGAGAGGCTGTACGACGTTGGTCGCCTGAAGTGACACGACACGTCCGGAGCCAGTCACGACCATATCTATCGGAAACAAAGCGGAGACCGCCATTGAGGCAATGATCGCCGACACAGCCGTCCAGAGGATACTCCGCGCAGCAGGCTTAAGCGGTGCTTCGACAAGCGCGGCAGTCGGAGACTCAAATTCGAGGAGTGTCGCCGGCGGTGCGTCAACTTTGCCGCGCTCGCTAAACAGTCGATTTATGGCGGGCACCGTCAACGTCATCGCCCGCGGAATCGGGGTCCAGCGAATTCTCTGGGCGGGGGCCTTGCCGAGAGATTTTCGCGCGGTGGCCGGAGACTTGAGGTCTTGTGACGGCACCACGGATGGCGTGCCCCATCTGCGAATATTAAATAAACTGAAGTGCCTGCGCGAAAGCGATAGCACCCGCGACGGATCCCAAAGCTGAGCTGCAGTCGACGTCGTGTCAATTGTTGCGTGGGGCACCGCCGACATCGGGAGGGCTCGTGCGTGCGTCCGGCACGCTATTGCAGCCTGGTTGCTGCACGGAGAGGGCTCATGTTCGTTCTGGGGTACCGCAATCGCGGCCGGCGTCGGTGATAAAGCTGTATGGTGCGCGCCGTCCGCGATGCGCCCACTCGGCAATGCCCGAGGCGCCTGGGGCGGTTGCCCGCGGCTTCGGTTAGCCTCTACCCTCTGAATCGCTTCCTCAAGGGCTAGGCGCTCACATATCAGCTCTGGCTTGGAGAGCGGCGGGTTTCGGTTGCGTGAATGACGGATGAAGGCGGAGCGAGTGCGCTCATAAAGCTCCTGCCGAGCTTCTCCCGTGTTGGGGTCGAGAGCAGCGACGGCCTTGTCGATGAGCGGGTAATACTTCGTCATTCAAAACCTGATATCGAGTTAAAATCGCCGTCTAGGGCCAGCCAGGCCGAAAGCGCGTAGGTCAGTCAGTGTTGCTCCCTTACACAGCTCCAGCGTCTGACTCTCGCAGACCTGCATCTGCTTCGTACCCACCTCACAACAGCCTCACTGGGCTAGGCAGCTGAGCAACTTCCCTCTGGATCACGCGCTTGTCCGCTCGGTTCTTTGGCAAGACGCGTCAATTCGAGTGCGGCCTCCGTTACCCCTTGGGCCTCAGCCGCCTCAAGCCAGCGCCGTGCTTCAGCAAGATTAGTCGGGCTGGCAGCGTCGCCAAGGAGTTGTCGGCCAAGCATCAGTTGCGCCCTCGGATGGCCACGCTGCGCCGCCGCGTGGAACCAGCGCCTCGCCAGATCACGATCTGCCGCAATATCATAGCCGCCATTATAAAGTGCACCAAGCGCGAACATCGCCCCAGCATGGCCTTGTTCGGTCGCCTTCTCGAATACCGCGCGCGCGCCGCAATGATCGGTTGGTCCGCCTTGGCCGTTTACAAGCATTTCACCGAGCAGGACTTGCGCGTCCACGATCCCGGCGTCGGCGGCGCGCTTGAGCCAGGCTCGGCCCTCGGCAGTGTCTTCCGGGACACCTCGGCCTTCAATCAATATGCGACCATACCAGTACTGGGCAGTCGGGACACCCACTGCAGCACGACGCAGCCACATTGCGGCCTTAGTATTGTCCGGCTCGATCCCGATGCCCTCAGCAAAGCAGACGGCGAAGTTGAAGGCGGCAATGAGGTCACCCGTTTCCGCAGCGCGTTCGAACCAATTACGAGTCTTCGCTTGGTCGCCGGACTTACCGCTGCCGCGAAGCACGAGATTCGCAAAGTCGACTTTCGACTGTTCGTTACCGAGCTCAGCCGCACGCTCCAGCCAGAAAGTGGCGAGGTCCGAATCGCGGCCGACGGCGGTGCCGACGGTGTAGAGCTGACCCAGCGTTCTCGCAGCTGGCGCGTAACCTCCTTCAGCGGCGCGCTCGAGCCAGGCTACCGCTTCGACATAGTTAGGCGGCAACTCGCCTCCGCGTGCGTACAGGAGGCCAACATGAGCGGCTGCTTCAGCATCGCCGGCCAGTGCTGCCCGGCGCAGCCAGGTTTCGCCTTCGACCAAATCGCGCTTGATACCATGGCCATTGACGAGGGCAACGCCCAAGCGCCTTTGCGCGAGGCGTACGTTCTTGTTGGCGGCATGACGATACAGCTCGAGTGCTCGAGTCAAGTCAGCTCTCGTGCCTATACCGAATTCGGTGAGCGCTGCGATAAGATAGAGAGCGGTGGGAATGCCGGCCGACGACGCCTTCGCAACCTGCTCAAGCGCCTCTCTTTGCGTCTCCTCGTCCTGTGCCCTGCGAAGCAAGGTGAGGCCAAGGCCGAGGCATCCTTGAGGACAGCCGGCTTCCGCGGAGCGCGCGTACCAGCGCTCGGCTGCCGGCACATCTGTGATGGAATGGGGACCGGAAGTTAAAATATACGCGAGAAGAGCCTGGCCTTCGGCCGAGCCGCCGTCGGCGGCGCGGCGCGCCCAGTTGAGTGCTGCTAAGAAATCTGGTCCGCCGCTTTCATCGTCTGTCGCAAAAAGAGCCGCGTTCATCTCAGGGACGATCGATCCTTGGACATACAACAGGGCGACGAAAAACTGCGCTTCTGCCGAACCTCCTTCCGCAGCGCGTTGAAGCCAGCGTGCCGCTTCCGAGGTCGCCTGCGGAACGCCGGTGCCTTCGAGGTAGCATCGTCCCACTCGATACTGCGCTTCAATACAGCCACCGCGGGCGGCGTAGGCAAGTTGATGGAAGCCTTCGACGGCACGTCCGGACTCAAGAAGTTCAATTCCCAGTCGGGTTCGGGCTGATGTTGAGACCGGTGCAATCAGACGATCAACAAAACTCATCCTATTGCCTTGCGTGGTGCGCTTACTCTCGTCCAGCAGAGGATTTAAGCGAACGCTGGCGCCCGCCCTCCAAATGCCGGTGTTGCTGCTGCCAGAGCTGTCGATAAACGGAGCAGCGTTCAAGTAGTTCTTCATGTGGGCCGATATCGACGACCTTGCCCTTTTCCAGGACAAGGATCTGATCGCAGTCGACCAGAGAGGATAACCGATGGGAGACGATGATCATCGTCCGGCCTTTGGCGATGCGCAAAAGGTTGGCGTTGACGAGCGCCTCGCTCTCGGGATCGAGCGCGCTCGTCGCCTCGTCCAAGATCAGAAGGCGCGGATCGGAAACGAGCGCGCGTGCGATGGCGAGACGCTGGCGCTGTCCTCCAGAGAGGTTGGACGAAGTTTCCTCAATCCAGGTCTCGTATCCCCGCGGCAGCCGCTCGATGAACTCCTCGGCACCCGCCAGGCGGGCCGCCCGCATAGCATGCTCAAGGGTTAAGCCAGGCCGGCTGGCAATGATGCTGTCCCGCACAGTGCCACGGAACAGGAAATTGTCCTGCATAACTACGCCAAAGCTGCTGCGCAGATGAGTTAAATTAATCTCCCGTAGATCGACGCTGTCGATTTTGAGGTAACCGTTGTATTCGCGGTTAATGCCTTGAAGAAGTCGCGCGATCGTCGACTTCCCCGAACCGCTGCGACCGACGAGTCCGAGCATGGTACCTGCCGGAATCTCGAATGAGACGCGGTCGAGTGCGGGCACCGTGGATCCTGGATAAGTAAAGGAGAGATCCTGGAAGGCGATCGCGCCCTCAAATTTCGGTCGAAGGCCGTTCCGCATCGCCGTCGTTTCCGTCGGATGGTTGAGCACATCAGCCACCTCAGTCACCGAAAGGCGAACTTCCTCGATATCTTGCATCAGTTTTGCGAGGCTAATGAGCGGGCTTGCTACTCTCGCACCGAGCATCAAGAACGCGATAAGAACGCCGCCGGTAATTCCGGTGCTGCCCGGTGGCCACGCAACAAGAAGGTAGCAACCAACGAGTAGAACGCCGCGATTGATGAATGCCTCGATCGGATTTACGATGGTCTGCGCGACATTCGAGATGCGGCCCGCGTCGAGACGCGCTTGGCCGGCCTCGGCCACGCGCGCGTCCCATTCTTCATTGCGTACCCTTTCAATTGCAAGGGACTTGACCGTCCGCATGCCGTACACGGTCTCGACGAGCACGGAGTTCTTGCGGTTTTCGGCTGTCACGAGCCGCGCAAAAACCCGCCGTATCGCGGGCAAGAATGCGAGTACCACGAGAGCAACAACGGCAGACGCCGCAAGGACAAGCCAGGCGAGCGTCGCACTCATCCAGAACAGGAACGGCAGCAGTGCGATCAGCGTGAATATGTCGAGAAACGTGCTGACGAGTTTGCCGGTGAAGAAGCTGCGGACGTTGAAGATTTGGCCAATTTTCCGAGCTGTCTCACCGGTCGGATGGCGCTCAAAAAAATCCATCGGCAGTGCGAGCAGCCGCCGAAACACATGCATTCCTAACCGCGCGTCGATCCGCGTTGCGGTGACCTCAATGATTTCGCGGCGTGCGTACCCGAGCAGCGTGTCGTAGGCTGTGACGAGAATCAGTATCAGGGAAATCATGCCCAGCGTCGATATGGCCTGATGCGTAATCACCCGATCGATTGCGACCAGGACCAGGAATGGCGGCACGATCTGCAAGACGCTCAAGCTGATTGAGGCGGCGGTGATCTCGCGCAGATTGCGGCGCTCTTCCAAAACGCGATACATCATCCACGAAAACGAGAACGACTCCTCGTCGGCAACTGCGCCTCGCTCACGGCGCACGAGCAGTACGTCTCCGCGCCAGACATTGGCGAGCCGAAGTTCATCGACGGCAACAGGCTTTTCACCGGGACGAGTTGGATCCAGGACAGATATCGTTCCAGCATTGACATCGTGCGAAACTACGATGCCCGCACCGCCGTCGGATAACAATAGCACCACGGGGGCGTCCGACTGCATGCGGATCAGGTGTCGCCACCGGAGACGCGTCGACTTTGCCCATAGCCCGCTTTCGCGCGCCCATGCAGCAAGAGCAGCGGGAGACGGCGCCTCGCCGGGCATAGCGCGCAACGCCTTGCGATCGAGTTCGACGCCGTGATGCTGTGCGACAAAGATAAGTGCGTCTACTCGCGGCTTAGTCGCATCCCGCTTTTCTTGTGCCTCGGGTATGCCGCCGGGCGTCGGCTTTGTCCCACCGAACTCTTCCGAAAATTGGAAGTCAAACTCCGGTTTCACGCAACGCCCCACTTTCGATCTCTTAGATCTAAAGACTATCTCTCAGCGGCAAATGACTGCGCGCAATAGCTGCGCATTCTTGATCGGCGTACGATTATGGTACCACTCGTGCGCCATTTGGCAAACGCTGACCAGCAGCGAGTTTCGATCGGTCGGCGCAACCCGCGCTGGCGCTCTTTTATTCTTCGTCGACTAGGCTTTGCTTGCTCAATATCACGATCATTCGGCCGTCCCCTGTTCAACGCGCTGTTGGTGGGCTGACAGATGACTTGTCTCTTGGCGGACTGCGGCCGTCAGAGTTGGTGGAGCATGAGATTTGGATTGTCCTGCTCCTCTTGGCGCGGATTGTCATTTGCGCACGCAGTTTCGAGTCTCGACTGCCGCGAGCCCAAGTCGCATCATCCGAAGATTCCGGGGTAATCAAAAAGGGGGATGTCCCCGCAGGGGATCAACGAGATGTTATGACCGCCGCTTTTCCGCGCTCTCGTCGATGGACATCCGACAACTACGCGGCGAGAGCAGTTGCATCGGTTTGTTCGTCATTTTTCATTGAGATAGTCGAGATTTTTGGCATCCGAATAACGGAAATCGATCCCAGTGGCCAATGCAGAAGCAATTGGCGATGAGCAAATGCGGTCGAAAGCAAGCTCTCATCGGACATTGGAACTTTCACTCATTTATCGTTTGTCCGATGTGCGATCGACTCTGCAAACAACATAGAGCAATTGACTCTCCGCATCCCTGCGTGTTGGCTGCGGCGCTTCAACCTGACGGGCTTCTTGGTTTTCAGGATTCGTTTGATGAAAAGCAGTTTTGACACCACCAGCGAACTCCATAAGGGAAGCGATAGCACCGACGGAGCGAAAGGAGCGCTGGGAGGATATGGCTTCGTAGAGGTCGTCGGACGTGCTCATGCGAGCAGCACCGTTGAAATTAGAGTTCAGCGCGACGATGGTGAATTCGTTGTCCTCGGGACCACAACTGCTCTGCCGCTGACCGATCCGTTCGTGCAGCCCGTAGCGATGCCGGATGCGAGCAACCGGTTCGCTTTCAGAACCGGCATTCAACCCGGGACTTACAGTTTTGAGGTGCGGCTTCAAGGCTCGTCATTAGCATCTGACTTGTCTTTGACGGATCTCGTTTCGGCGAAGAAATACTCTTTCGAGGGGGGCATCAGAGGCACTGGGCGCTTTGTCACGCACGACGTCACGGTCACGGCAGCCGCTTAAATTGTAGTGAGCTTCTGGTGGCGTCACTTCCTCCAACTGAGCGTTGCCTAAAATTATCCGGATGGCTCACATTTCGAGCCATTTGAAGCGGAACAGGTGTTGTCGTTGACGCACCTGGAGTTGGAATAAGAAGCACTTTCGAAGCACCAAGAAATACTGGCCGAAGCAGAAAAAATATCCAGCGAGCATAGAGCGTTTTGCCGCGTCTCAGCTTCCGGCGGCGCTGAAGTTCTGAAGAGCGTGTCGCGGCAATTCAACGTTGCGTAACTCCAGTCAATAGAGATCCGAACGATGGCAGCCCTTGGCATAATCACCGTTACCGGCACCATTAGTGGAACCAGCAATCAAGCCGTTTATATCTACTACCGGGATGCCAGTGTTAGCGGCACCAACACGACCGGTTGGATATTGCTTGGATCGACAACGCCAGAAGCGTCTGGGGATCCGCTCAATACCGACGGGGATCAGGATTTTTCTTTCACGGTTGCACTTCCTGCCGGCAACTGGGACTTCGCGGTCGCGGAGGCTACGGGATCGGGCCTTACCTCTCTACAGATCACCGATAGCAACGGCACGACCTTCACTAACTTTTCGACCGGCTCAAGCAGCGGGAACAGGTCGTATTACGTAACCGAAGGTGTGACCGTAAGCATTGCGAGTGGCGCGACCGGTGCGACTGGTGCGACCGGCGCCACTGGTGCGACGGGCGCCACCGGTGCGACCGGAGCAACTGGCGCCACGGGTGCAACTGGCACTACGGGTGCGACGGGAGCCACGGGCGCAACGGGAGCCACCGGCGCGACGGGAGCCACGGGTGCAACGGGCGACACGGGAGCCACCGGCGCAACGGGTGCGACTGGCGCTACGGGTGCAACGGGAGCCACGGGCCCAACCGGAGCCACGGGTGCGACCGGAGCCACGGGTGCAACGGGCGACACGGGAGCCACCGGCGCAACGGGAACGACTGGCGCTACGGGTGCAACGGGAGCCACGGGCCCAACCGGAGCCACGGGTGCAACGGGCGCCACGGGCGCAACGGGTGCGACCGGAGCCACGGGTGCAACGGGCGACACGGGTGCAACCGGTGCAACTGGCGCCACGGGTGCAACTGGCGCAACGGGAGCCACTGGTGCGACCGGAGCCACGGGCGCGACGGGAGCCACGGGCGCAACGGGAGACACCGGCGCGACGGGAGTCACCGGCGCCACGGGAGCAACTGGCGCCACGGGAGCAACTGGCGCCACGGGTGCAACTGGCGCGACGGGAGCAACGGGAGCGACCGGAGCCACGGGTGCGACTGGAGCCACGGGCGCAACCGGAGCCACGGGCGCGACGGGAGCCACGGGCGCGACGGGAGCCACCGGCGCGACGGGAGCAACTGGCGCCACGGGAGCAACTGGTGCGACGGGAGCAACGGGAGCCACGGGTGCGACCGGAGCCACGGGCGCGACGGGAGCCACGGGCGCGACGGGCGACACGGGTGCAACCGGTGCAACTGGCGCCACGGGTGCAACTGGCGCAACGGGAGCCACTGGCGCGACGGGAGCCACGGGCGCGACGGGAGCCACGGGCGCGACGGGAGCCACCGGCGCGACGGGAGCAACTGGCGCCACGGGTGCAACTGGTGCGACGGGAGCAACGGGAGCCACGGGTGCGACCGGAGCCACGGGCGCGACGGGAGCCACGGGCGCGAC
>NZ_JASAUT010000084.1:18680-26204 GCF_029952935.1 Bradyrhizobium sp. Mp19
GGGCGACACGGGTGCAACCGGTGCAACTGGCGCCACGGGTGCAACTGGCGCAACGGGAGCCACGGGTGCGACCGGAGCCACGGGCGCGACGGGAGCCACGGGTGCGACTGGCGCGACGGGAGCAACGGGGGCCACGGGTGCGACCGGAGCCACCGGCGCCACCGGAGCCACCGGCGCGACGGGAGCAACTGGCGCCACGGGAGCAACTGGCGCGACGGGAGCCACTGGTGCGACCGGAGCCACCGGCGCGACGGGAGCCACGGGTGCGACCGGAGCCACCGGCGCCACCGGAGCCACCGGCGCGACGGGAGCAACTGGAGCCACGGGCGCAACCGGAGCCACGGGCGCAACCGGAGCCACCGGCGCGACGGGAGCCACTGGAGCGACCGGTGCGACGGGAGCCACAGGTGCGACCGGCGGCTCAACTGGAGCAACCGGTGCCACTGGCGGGCGACACAGCAACAATGGTCTTGGCAATGGCCCGGACGGGGGCGAAACCGGAGCACCTGGCACCGATCCGAGCAACCCCGGCCACGACAAGTCAGCCAAGGTGGGCATCACCAAGGCCGACGTCGCCACCGGAGCCAGTGGGCAGATGACCTTTATCAGCGGCACACCGGGCGATATTGCCCAGGAGCCAAAGGTGAAGCCGATTCTCGCCGCCCTTGGCGGGTCTCACGGTCTGCAACCGAGTGACTTCTCGTCGGCTGGCGCGACAGCAACTGGTCCTACGGGCGCAGCCAGTCAAACGCCCGATCTACAGTCGAAGGCCAAAGGCGGACTGTCTCTCGACGATCCGCATGGGCAAAAGACGGTGGAGAGCGTGTTCAAGCCGCACGGCTAGTCGACACGCGTCACATGGGAGGAGTGCGACCGACGCGGTTCCACTCCTCCGCTGATTAGATCGCGCAGGCGAGGCGGGGGGCTGCCGGGTCAAGGTGAGCTCGTCCGGCTCCTGCTGCCGTTTCCGCTTTGCTCGATCGGAGAACGCCCTGCGCAAAGCGTTCGCAGGGCATGTCCAAGCAGGGATAATGTCCGTGCTTAAGCAAACGTGCAGGTCCAGAAGCTTCATTCGCAACTGCTCGGTTAAGAGGCAGCAAGCAGTCCAACGCGGGAAGTTGCCGCTGGCGGTCACGCAGTGGCGGCAGCAGAACCCGGAGTTTTACCAAGCATTGTGTTGCGGAGCGCCTGAGGGCGCTTAGCCAAGGCCGAGGAGGGTTCGCAGGCGAAGCGGTAGGTCGGTCGCAACGCGTAATTCCCGGCAGCTCGCCTGCCAGGCATAGAGATAATTCTCCAATGGGATGGTGCTGCGCCCTGGCCATCTGTTCAGAGCCCCAAGTGCTTCCATGGCGCTCGGAGCGCGTTCGTATTCAGTGAGTATCGAAAGAGAGGCTACTTGAGCGAAGGAACTGAGCCCCCGCCGAGCTTCTAGCGTGGCGCGATGCTGCCTGAACCACACGCTGAAATCCTTCGTATTGCCCTGTTCGACGGCTAGCTTGCCGTAGCTCTCGACAATATTCTGCCGATAAAGGGCGACTGCCGCACCGAAGCCGCTGTCATCCTGAAACGGCGGGTCGCGTGACCAACTATCGGCCAGCAAGCTGAGGCCCCGCAGGGAAAACGCCTCGACCATCGCTTCCTCGAGCCACTGGCAAGGCCCACCCGGCTTAGCATTCGCTCGCCAGGAGTTCGCGGTGACGTGACCGAGCTCATGACCAAACTGATAGGCAAGTCTCGACCAATCGCGCTCGCCGATGTCGACAATGATCCAGGCGAGATCGGCTTCGTTGGAATGCAGCCAAATCGCAGGTGGGCCGCCGGACGGATGTTCGTCGACCCGCAGGCGCGCGGGTTGATCGTCCGATACAAGGCGCACGGCGTCAAAACAGGCTTCCCGCATGCGTTCAAGGACATGCAGCGCCGCGGCGGGAACCATATTGCCCCAGTCACCGGCAAGCTCAAGTGGAACCGAACGGAGGATTGGCCGGTGATCTGCGGTCGGCCGAAGCCTGCGTGCTGCCAAGTTCAACCGGGAGCCGTGCTTCGAAATGCCCATACAACGCCCACCAACGATACTGGCAGCGCCAAGTTATCATTGAAACATAACGAACTACGTCTCATTTCGATCCTGGGAGACTTGCTCTTCCTTGGCCCGAATGGGAGCCCTATTTGGTGACAGTCGGCGCAGGCGCCTTATAAGTCATCCAACGCGAACCCACGAAAGCCAGCGCTGCTAGCCGCGAGACCGAAACCGATTTCCGTGGACGGTGTCCTAACAACGTCACAGACACGACGTCCAGCGCCGTGGTTCCGGAAAGAATTTAATTGACCGAGAGGTGCATCGTGCTCTCAGTCAACCTTTACCTAACCGGACGAGTGTTGATCCAACGCGCTCAACAATGGGGTATTGCCGAACGGCCCATGAATACCACGGTTGTCTTGGATACCAGTCATGTAGCAAGATAGTCGGATTAGGCTTTCGGGATCGGTAGAGAACGTTCAAGGCACAGACGCCCCTCGCCACACCGTCGATCAAAAAGATGTCAGCATCAAAGATCGTATCGTCGGGAGCAAAATAATCGTCGAGCCCGATCGGATTTTCTTCGCGAGTTTCACCATAGCCGTGCTGCCAATATGAGCTAGGCTGGCACAGGTAATATTGCAGGCGTTCAGACAGTTGCGACGAAGCCTCCGCGATCGGCTTCACAATGGCGTGCCAGTCCAGGTTGTGCTCGATTGAAACCAAGCTTTGAGAACCACTCATTTCTTCAAGCCACCTGATGGTCGAGGCTCCCGACCCCCACTCAATCATTAGTGCATTCGCTGGAGCTGTTCGGATAGCGGATACAATGTATTCGACCTCGTCTTGCTCCATTTGAATCGTGTGCTGCCGACGAAATTCGTCTATCGCTGAGATGCTCACTGCTATTCCCCATATTGGCAATGCGCCGGCGTCAATGGTTGCAGGATGAAAAAAATGCAAAAGGCTCTCGCGTCGCGAGCATAATTACCCAATATCTGCATCGTTTAGCCTTGAAATCATGTACTTCCATTCGCTTTCGCGAATCTCCCAATCAAACGTCGCTTGACAGAAGTCTTGCTGCGCAACCGCCAAATCCGGGCGGCCCTGCCAAGGGTTGGCAATCTCATCCCGTAAGGCTCGGACAAATTCATGAACGTGGACGGATGAGTTGTCACTCCACGGATAGAGCCGCGCAAATCCCGCTGTGGTCTCCGGAAGTGCTCCGAGGTTGGGAATAATTACGCGGCATCCCGCCGCCATCGCGTCGATAACCGAAAGGCAAGACGTCTCTTCGAAAATCGATGGGTACGCCAAAAAATGGATGCCTCTAAGCGCGCGCTTGAGGTCCTCATTTGGCAGAAGCCCGTGATACGCGACGCCGGGCGTATTGAAAGCTCGTGATATCAAATCGCTGTAATCATGGTCCTCCATTGCATACAGTTTCATTGAAGACCAAACGTGCAACTCGACATCAGGCGCATTCAGTTCGTCCCACGCGTCAAGTAAGATCGACAGGCCCCGAAAGGGGGTGCTTGTAAATGCGAACTTCAATGGTAAAGCGCGTTTCCATGCTCTGCGCTGCGGATCAATTAACGTTGCATTCCTCAAAACGACGCACTTGTGCGGCGGGATATCGAAGGCGATTTTGTATCTTTCCAGCTGCCACTGCGAAACGAACACAAACGTCGCCACTCGGGAAACCAGTTCGGGATCTGAGCACCACTGAACTGCTTGTTGATCCGCATTGTGGTGCATCCAAAGGACGAGGGGCCTTCCTGTCAGGCTTCCGATATCGAAGCTGTTTATTCTGAGGTCAACTTTTTCGGTCACGGGCCCGAGGCGACGCTGAAGCGCCTCGACCATGAGTTCTGTCCCGCCCAGAGGCCGGCTTGGTCTGAAGCTGGCGGCCGAATCTGCCATCACGTCCCTGCGTGGTTGCGCCGGCGTCAGTATTGCCCGATGTTTGCTGATATACTCGCGTCCCAACGAGCCGAGTTGATTTCGGTAAAAGCCCAGATTTTTTACGAGCCGCGGATCGTTGGGCTTCGCGTTCAAAGCTGCTTCGCCATGCTTGATGGCCTTTTCGGGCAAGCCAAGATGGTGGTACGCCAAGGCTATAAGATCATCAATGCGAAAGCCCCACGCGTCGGGGTCATCCAAATAGGATCCGGTCTTTCGGCAAACGTGCAAACCCTGGCTGCAACTCCAAAGCAGATTGGTCCACTCGGACTTCGAGTGGTAAAGCTCGCTCAGGTCGAGCCATAGTTCTCGCCTGTGTCGTGCGATTGCGAGTCCCTGCTGAAGCCAAGTTTCGGCCTTGTCCTTCTCGAGTTTCGCAAGGAAGCGCATCGCCTCGGACCGCTCTTCCTGCCAATGCCAGGGAAGCGACAAATAGCGGTCAAAAAACTCGGCCGCTTCCGAGTGTTTTCCCACGTACATCAGTTCGCGCGCAAGCCAGAAACACAGCTGAGCGTCAGCGGGATCTTCCTTGTGCGCGAGCTCCATGAGTGGCAGGTACTGGGCGCGGCTCTTCGTTTCATCCTGCTGTTGTACAATTAGAATGTCGTGCGTTTCCGCCACCTTCTCGTCGGTGCCATTATATTGAAGATCCTCGTGTACGGCGCGCCGCCAGCGGTAACCTGTTCGGCTGTGAATTTTGCTCTTTCGAAAGATCTTTTGCTGTCCCTGCGCGGTGGTGCCCCTTGAGAAATTGTATGCAAGACGTGTGGTGTCGTCGTTCCACGTCTCCAATAGCTTTTGACGCCAGCCGCTGACGGGTGTTTCGTCCATATCCAGTGCTATGCAGATATCGACGTTTTCGGGAATAAGAGCCAGGCAGGCATTTCGCGCATCGTCAAATCGCCACGGCTTCACGGTGATCTGATGCACGATTGCGCCGGCGTCTTGGAGCAGCGCGACCGTGTCGTCCGTACTGCCAGTATCCGCGACGACGAGTAGATCTGCTTCGGCCACGGATTTGCACCAGCGCTCGACGTGCGCTCCTTCGTTCAATGCAATCGCGTAGACCGCAATTTTCTTGCGGGCGCGCGCAGCCAGCTTCTCTCTCGCGAACTGTTCGTTCTCTTCGACCCTAGCGCGGTCAGCCGCCGGCAGATGCGGGCCGGACAGAAGCTGCCGGCAGGCGGCCATGCTTTCCTTGTAGTGGCCGGACCAATATGCATTGACCGCCAGTTCGTCGAGCAATCCGTACCGGTAGATCCAGTTCTCGACAAACAGACCTGAAGCGGGAAGCGGGATGTCGATCCCACGTTGAGCAAGCCGATAACCTTCCTCGAAGCGGCCGGCCAAGCGGCAGAATCTACTTGCGCCATGTAACGCCTCGGCGCGGTTGGGCAGAAAATCGGCGGCGCGCTGGTAGGATTCGATGATTTCTTGCGCGGGAAATCCGAGTGCCTGCTTCAAGCTCGCGGCTTTATAGAGCGAGTAAAAGGCTTCCTCGATCCAAAAGCCGAGCTCGGCTCGCTCCAGATAACGCGAAAGAGCCTTCTGCTGTTCTCCGCAGTCTCGCCAGCTTTGCGCGAGGTAGAAGGTGTATCGAGAGCGCATGAAGGGGTCGGCTTCGGTCTGGAGCGCGGCCTCCAATATCGCGGCATCTCTCCGGTACGTGTTCGGGTCGCGGCGGCGAGCCCCATCGTGGTTGCGGCGCACGAAGATGGGGAGGTGACCCGAGGAATTCGCCGCATCGCAGGCCAGGAACTCATGCAGCACGCCGCGATAGCACCAGGGAAGGGCGTTGCGTACGAGCTGCGTGCGTTGATACTGAATTGAAGTGTCTTTGATATCAACGGAGTATGAATCGGCGGTCAGGTTCGGGAGCGCATTGTCAACCGGAGCCTCAATCGCGTCATCTGCGTCTATGATGAGCGAATAGTCCGCTTTGTTGCGCGCGAGCCAGAGTGCTTCGCTGCGATTGTGCGCGAAATCCTTCCAGGGCCGCTCATGCAACTCACCGGGCTTGCCGTGGATTGCGAAGAAGCTGCGGACGATGTCCTGCGTTCCGTCGGTCGAGCCGGTGTCGCAGATCACCCAATGGTCGATAAAGGGAAGCACCGATCGAAGACAGCGCTCGATGACCGGCGCTTCGTTCTTGACGATCATGCTCAGACAAATGGTCTGTTTGGCCATTCGGTGCCAACGAATTAGGGAGTTGCAACAGAATTAGGACCGCACTGCAAATTCGCCGTCTCGTTGTCGACGATCATGTTGGAAAAAAAACCGCCTCGCATCTGACACTGCGCGAACTCTATGATTTGTGTTATTCCCTCCGGCCGGACCGCTGAAATATGCCAATCCGATCGAGACGGACGAGCAAAAATTATCCGCCTGCCCTCGATATTCTTTAGAGTAATCCAAATTTGCCAAATAAGGAGAGCAGAGTTCCTTTTACGGTGAATCGTGCAGGTTGGCGAAGCCGCTGTGTGCCCGTTTTGGAACTCGGTCACGCGGACATAAGACACAAATCTCGTGAAGGAGCTTAATCCGCTTGTGCAAGCTCTGGAAGCCTCGGCTTCCGCAGGCGCGCTACGAGCCACAGGCGGTAGCCATGATACTTGCCTCATGGAACTATTCGGGTCCCGACGGGACCGGTATTGCCAATCATGGGCAGGCAGAACTCGAATTAGGGCGTACCCGGCAGATGAGTTCTAGAAGCTGGTTTTGCGAACCGAGCTGACAAGCCAGGGTTGGGCTGCGCGGCAGCGGCCCAGCACTGGCTTCCACCGGCCCAGGAGTGCTGGCACCGTTTCGTATTGGGCTAAGGGTCATTGCCCGCCTGAAGCACCCGGACGAAAGTCCCGCTCTCATGGTACTCGAGCCAGCCCTTGACCGATGGCGGCTGCAAGCCAGCCTAATATTTGGCTGGCGTCGCCTTGCGCAGCCACCGGTAGAGAAAAAGTCCGTGGACGCCCGCATAATCGAAGTAGTGGGGAGCGGGCTCTCCATGGCGCCGGCGCTGCGGACGGCGGCAGCATTTATCCGTGGCGGGGAATTGATTTCTTAACTCAAACCTTGGATGCGGTGATCGAGAAGCTTGAGAACTTCCGAAGCGATCCCTTGCCGGAAATTGGGCTTCATCCGCGATAGGTCGGGCCATGGGCTTTGCCGGTCATCATGTCCCGCTGAAACGTAATCCCGCGCCCATTATGCCAGGAGTGCCGCTGCCTCTTAAGAGTGGTTGCTGACAAGAGACGGCAAGGCACCTCTGCGCACGGATATCCCAGCCTCGTTGTCCGCATCCGCAACCCCTTGAACCTGCAGCAAAGACGAATGCCCTCGGAGGGCGGTAAGCATCCGGCGTGGACCACAGGAGGGTTAGTCGTCACGCAGCGTCATCGGCTCGCAGATTACGCCGCTTGCGCAGCTATCGCTGATCCCGGCGTCCAATTCCATGGCAGTAGCTCATCGAGCCGATGAGCTGGGTGGGCGGCGATGCGGGCAAGGATATCCGTGAACCAGGCCTGCGGATCGACGCCATTCATTTT
>NZ_JASAUT010000085.1:0-26114 GCF_029952935.1 Bradyrhizobium sp. Mp19
CCTCCCCATCTCCGTTCATACTTTTTTTGAGCAGACGGTTCTCCAGGGTCAGATCGGCGACGGCCTCCTTCAAGGCGGCGGCCTCCCGACGGAGGTCCTTCACCTCGCCGGAGGTCGCAGCTCGCGCCGTGTCGCCGGCCAGGCGGCGCTTGCCGGCCTCGAGAAACTCCTTGGACCAGCCGTAATACATCGAGGCGGCAATGCCTTCTCGGCGGCAAAGCTCGGAGATGTTCTCCTCGCCGCGCAATCCCTCCAGCACTATGCGGATCTTCTCTTCCGCCGAATACTGCCGGCGGGTCTGGCGCCTAATGTCCTTTAGCACTTGTTCTGCCGGCGCTTTGCCCGGTCCGGATTTCTGCTTCATCTTCGCTCCTGGTGGCTACGATGAACCAGAAATCCTCCCTCCGCAAAATCCCCCTGTTTGTCTCACAGGCCCTGACGGCGAACAGAAATCTACCTTCCCGATTTCCCTCTCGCTTCCCTTGCGCGAAGACCGCTATCTGGGCACGGCGGTCACCAATGTCTTTGACAATCTCCTGCCGGACAGTGAGCCGATCCGAAAGCGCGTCGCCGAGCGCGTCGGCGCCGCCGGGACCGATGCGTACAGCATGCTCTCGGCGCTCGGCCACGATTGCGTTGGCGCTCTCCAGTTCCTGCCCGAGGGTATAGAAGCAGGCCGGGCCGGCGCAATCGATGGCAAACACATCAGCAATGACGGCATTGCCGAGATCATCGCGAATCTGGCGACGGCTCCACTGGGCCTCGGCGAGGACGATGCCTTCCGGATATCCATTGCCGGCGCACAGGAAAAGACTGCTCTCCTGCGCCGGGAAGGCAAATGGTACACGCCTGCCGGAACGACGGCGACGACACATATCCTCAAGCCGCAGATTGGACGTTTGCCAAACGGGGGAGATCTCTCCAACAGCGTTGAGAACGAGTATTTTTGCCTCAAATTGCTTGCTCGACTTGGCATTCCCACAGCCCATGCCGAGATGGCCGACTTCGGCGGCCGGCGAACGTTGGTCGTTCAGCGCTTCGATCGTTTATGGACGGCAGACAAACGTCTGCTGCGCCTTCCTCAGGAAGATTGTTGCCAGGCGCTCTCGATTGCACCAACACGCAAGTACCAGTCCGAAGGTGGTCCCGGCCTTAAAGAGATTCTGGAGCTCCTCAAAGGCAGCGACGTTCCGGGAGAAGATCTCGCGACATTCATGCGGGCCGCTATCGTATTTTGGCTGATTGGTGCCACCGACGGGCACGCGAAGAATTTTAGCATCTTCTTGACACCGGGAGGACGCTTCCAACTAACCCCGCTTTACGACGTGCTCAGCGCCCAACCGAGCCTTGATGCGCGGCAGATTCAGCCGAAAGCTTTTAAGCTGGCCATGTCCGTTGGAAAAAGCCGACATTATACCGTGAACGAAATTCTGCCGCGACACTTCTTGCAAACGGCGGACCTTTCAAAGGTCATAAGCCAAGCGAGCGTACGCACGCTATTCATCGATCTGGTCTCTCGTTTCGAGGAAGCCTTCGATGAAGTGACAAAGGGGCTACCAAAGTCCTTTCCAAAGGATTTGACGACGTCAATCCGCGCCGCGGCCCTTCATCGCATTGAGCTCATCAAAGATGAGCTCAAGCGCAACCAACACTAGCCGTCGACCGCCCGATCTAAGGCATAGGCTGTTGGCGTATGCGTCTCATTCGCCGAATCTTCCTTTGTGCATGTCTCTCGGCCAAGCGCCTCTCGCGCAACGCCTTCAGTGCCACCCGACGCCATTCACGTATTTCACGGCGAGCGCCGGCGCGGAGCCGTTTTGGTACCGAGCGCAGGCCGGCGAACTTCCGGCGGAACTCATTGTCGACCGCAATCTCTGCACCATCGCATTCAGCCAGTTCGCCGCCTGAAACATCGCTCTGTTCATTTGCCGAAGGAGATGGGGCACGACCGTGGCAGGGCCGGCCCCTGTGTCACTCTCGGTACAACGACTTTTGCCGCTCGCGCCAGGCAGCATCCTCGTCATCACGACCACGCTGTCAATCGGCTTGCAAATTTGCCCCCTCATCGGCGTCCAATTTTGACCCCTTTGCACGGCGGGGTTTGGCGGTAGCGCTCGTCTCGTCGGAGCTGGCCGGGATAGCGGAGGCGAGACGAGCGCGGGTGGCGTGATCATCGTCTCGGCTCTTGAACCGCCAGCTATCGTTGCCGGTCTCGACAATGTCGCAGTGATGGGTCAATCGGTCGAGCAGCGCGGTGGTCATTTTGCCGCTATCCGTTCAATTCAGCATCGGACCGATATTACTCGAATGTCGGACAACCCACGGCTTTTGGATCGCTATCCAGAGGCAGCTTCATCATGTCATGGGCGACCGGCGTCAACCCATGCATTCCGTTCATGATCGCGGTGTAGAGTGCCTGCGGCGTGCCATTCAGCGCTTCGTGCAACTGCATCAGCATGTCGGTGTAGCGGAGATTGAACGCGTCGTTCAGTTTGTTCAGTGCTGAGCCGTCGCGATAATCTTTTCGGTCTGGATTCTTCTTCACGGGATAGACGGCCGCGTAATCCACGACGATCTTGGGACCACTCGGCGGCCCAGCGGGGTCGTCGGTCCTTTGATAACGGGAACCATAAAAGATTTCGCTGAACCGATAATAGTGCCCCATGTCGAATTCTTGCGTGAAGGCGGCCGCATTTCCGTCAGGCTTGGGCCAAGCGCCTTCTCCTTGCGCGATCACGATGTTCAGCGCCGCCGTCGCGCTCGCCAGGTCTGAAACGGCGATGATCTCCCCACCGCTCGACCAATAGTAGTCTTTGAGCAACTGTCGCTTTGGATCACCAGTAAACAAGCTACCTGGATGATCCCGATCGAGCTCAGCCAGCACGTCGAGGATGCGATGGTAGAATTCGCCAATCGTGAGGGCCGGCACGTGAAGGTCCTGAGCCCAAAACGTAGTGAAGCGGCGCGGTTGTTCCGGCTGCTCGATCTTCATAAACGTTTCGATCGCGGCCGAGCTGAATGCCTCCAGGTTGATGGGAAACTGCCGATCGCTGAAGGCTTTGCCTTCGAAGGTCAGCGTGAGCGGATATCGCGGAATCGTATCTTGGTCGATACGCGGCTTGCCGCCAATTGCATTGAGGACATTGGCGACGAGCGCCAGATGCAGCATTTCCTCGATCATGACACTGCGGATGAGCTCGGCCGCTTCACGGTTTCCCGGCAGCTTGATGCTGAGGAGCGCGATGAGATAGGGCGGAATGGTCGCAAGCTCGAGCTCAATGGCGGTCTGCAACCATCGCTCTAGCAAGGCCTTCTTTTCGGCAAGCGTATCAGCCAAGGATCTTCTCCTGAAACTTATGCCGTATTAATGTGCTTAGCGAGCCGAAATGAGAGCGCTGTCAACGTCAGCGTCGGATTGATCGAACCCAGATTTGGAAAAACCGCGTTCGAGCATACGAAGAGGTTGTCCATCTCGTGAACGCGAAGATTGCTGTCAACCACGCCATGCTCTGGGCTATCGCTCATCCGGCAGGTGGAGGCCGCATGATCGGCCCGCCAGGATACCGTGGCATCCGCCGTGAGCTCGGCATCCATGGCCGAGTAAATCCGTTGCACCTCGGCCTTGATCTGCGCCATGCGTCCCGTGAAGCCGGGCGGCCGAATACTTGACGATCGTCTGCGGCAGGCCGATGCGGTTGCGGCTGCTGAGGTCATTCGTGACGATGTTGTCGTGCTCGCCGAATACCTCGATCATGCCGTGCAATTGAACGGACTGCTCGCCGATTAGGTACTCATCGATCTTCTGACGGGAGAAGCCAGCCTGCATGTGCGCGGCTAACGTCACCGGGACGCTGTCGGGCGGATTGATCAGCATGAATTTGCCGGGCCCTTGCTCTGCCGCGCTGTCGAAGTGGCGCGAAACCAGTGTTGGAAAGTACATTTCGGGCTGGAGCTTTTGAGGATTGGTCTTTGTCTTGCCGGTAAACATTGCGGCCGGCTTCTCGTTCAAGCCGCCGGCTCGATTGCACCCGGTTCAGATAGCCATAGATGTAAAGCTTCAGAAGAACCGAGGGGGGATACGACGGCCGACCCGTTGCTGCCAGCTCCGCTCCCTCAAAGCCCATCTCGGCCAAATCGAGCGCATCGACAAACACGTCGATCACTCGAACAGGGTTGCTCTCGTCAATGAAATCATCGAGGCATTCGGGCAATAATGTCCATTGCCCACGATCGGCCTGCTCAACGAAGCGCCTCATCAGCGTCCCCCGCAGAATCACAAGGGAATCATAGCAAAGCAGCAGCGTTTTCACACAGCCAGGGTCAAACGCCGACCGATCAATGTGGCGATCGTGGCGATGGAAAATGAGGCTGCGCGCACGCTATAGGCCGCTTCTAGCTTACGAACGGATCCACCAGCGCGAATACAAGAGCTCGCCAGCGTAGATCGGTTTATCGCGCAATTCAGTAAACGAAAGGGTGGCGGTTCCCCACCAGTCCCGGTAGCTAGAAGTTCTCCTCACTCACGATCATCGTGATGTCACGGTTGTCGGCAGAGCCGGAGGCAAAATGAACCCCGTCCAAGCAATCAAGCATCTCGACACCTTCGCCCAGCAACCAAAGGACGGCGACCTCGAGGCCGCGCTGGAGGCGCTTAAGGAAGTGAAGGGGGTCGTTGACAGGGCCGAGACGGCGATCGCCGTTGAGTGTGGGATGGAGGCGCCCGAAATCAACATGGAGCCGCTCGGCATCGAGGCGCACGACGTAGTGGGCAATGGCAGGATGACGGGATTTAACTTTACTCTGCTGCACGGGAATCAGCGGGCGCACTTTCGGGTTTTTGACTTTGAGCCTGCCACCTCAGACGAGCTTCGCAGGAGACTGATTGACCTCTCTGAGATCCTTCGCCAGGGGGCGATCAAGAAAAAGTGTGTTGGGCTAGAGAGTTTGTTTGGCTAACGGCGACGAGGAGTTTTCATTTATGAGCGCGCTTTACAGAATGTGCTTTGGTGGAGTTGCCAACCAAGGCGGCGGATGCATCTATGTCGGTAACGGCAAGATTTTTGGCGCGGATGGCGGCGGCGTCCTATACCGTGGTTCATACACTGAGCGGGCCGGCGAAATGCATGTGAGCGTCACCCTCAGCGCGGTCGCAGATGCGGTGAAGCTGGTTACCGGATATCGCCTCGCCAAGGGGGAGAATTTGCCACTATCAGCCAAGTGGCCCTGCGACTTCGCAAATGGCGTTCAACAGATCCAGGTTGGCGGCAAAACCGTCGATATTTGCTTTGAAAAGATTGGAGATATTTAGGACCTATGGCTGACTTTGGGTGACGCGGCCTGATCAGGCGGCGTGGCTTTCAGTGTTCGGAATGACTTCGATTTTGTCGATGAACTTTACACCGGCGATGACTTTCGGCAACTGGTTCGTGCTCTTCAATCGCCGCCAGGTCTTCGATGCGGCGTCGATGAGCTTGAACACCATCAGCTTCGCGGTTTGTTGCGACAGCGATCCCTTGGTCCGCACCGTTCGGTGGCGCACCGTGGCGAAGACGCTCTCGATCGGGTTCGAGCTGCGTAGGTGGATCCAGTGCTCAGCAGGGAAGTCGAAGAAGGCGAGCAGCGCGTGGCGATCCTTGATCAGGCACTCCACCGCACGTTCGTATTTGACGTGGTATTTCTCGACGAAGACGTCGATCGCGGTTTCAGCTTCGGCCCGGTGTGGGGCCAGATAGATGTTCCGCAGGTCGTTCTTCATGGGGCCCTGCACGGATTTGGCGACCTTGTCGAGTACGTTGCTCACTTTATGGCACCAGCATCGTTGGTGCCGCGTGCCGGGAAAGGCCTCGTCCAGTGCCTTCCAGAAGCCGAGGGCGCCGTCGCCGATGGCGAGTTGCGGGGCAATCCGTAACCCGCGTTGCCGCAGGTCGATCAGGAGTTCGCGCCAGCTCTGCGCGCTCTCGCGCACGCCGACCTGGAAGCCGATCAGCTCCTTCTTGCCTTCCGGCGTGGTACCAATCAGCACCAGCATGCATTCGCTGTGATCTTCCATGCGGGCCTGCAGGTACACGCCATCGGCCCAGATGTAGACATAGCGACGCGCCGACAGATCGCGTCTCTGCCAGCGTTCGTACTCGACCTGCCAATCGGCCTTCAGGCCGGCGATCACCGAAGGCGACAGGTTCGGCGCATCCTTGCCGAGCAGCGCCGAGAGCGCCTCCTGGAAGTCGCCGGTCGAGATGCCGCGCAAATAGAGGACCGGGATCAAGGCATCCAGGCTCTTCGTCCGCCGCGCCCATAGCGGCAGGATTGCCGAACTGAAGCGGAGGCGGTCGCCTGGCCCGCTCGCTCCGCGGTCGCGGACCTTGGGACGAGCGACCTCCGCCGGACCGATGCCGGTCGCAATCTCGCGCACCGGACCGTGCCCATGCCCGGAAAGGCTTCGTAGAGTGACGCCGTGCTGTGGATGTTGAGATTGTCCTGGACCAGAATAATGGTCTTGGCGTTCGCGAAGTGGACATCTGCCAAGTCTTTCAAGACGTGAGCGTAGTCCACGGCGGTATAGCGATCGGTGACTTTGACATGGCGCCAGCCTTCAAGCCGCGCGAACATCATGAACAGGTTGGCGGTGCCGTTGCGCTCGTACTCGTAATCGCAACGGGCCGGACGTCCCGGTTTCATCGGGATCGGCACTCGCGTCTCGGCGAGCAGTTGCTTTGAGCTCTCGTCAAGGCACACCAGCGGGCGATCCGGATCGCGTGGCCGCGTAGACCGCCAGCACGTCCTCCATGGCGGCTACGAACGCGCTATTGGCCTTCGGCGGAATGACCCAGCACTGTCGGCGATGGGGCTGGAGAATGTTTTTTTGAGCGCTCTTCCGATCGTCGAGTCGCTGGCGCGATCGACAATCTTCAGCTCCACGACCTTCTTCTCCAACAGCCGCAAGGTCCAGCGTGCGCGCCCCTTGGGCGGCTTGGAACAAGCCAGGGCAATCAGTTTGGCTTCCTTCTCGCCATCAAAAATCCGAGCAACCGCCGGTGTCGCCCGTTGCTTGCGGCTCAACACCGCCTCAAAGCCCTCCTCCGCCAGTTGCTTCCGCACCCGGTAAACCATGGAAACGCTGGTGTCGAAAGCCTTGATAATCCGGGTGTCACTCCAACCTTCACCGGCTTCCGAGACATCGGCCTTCAACAATATCCGCGCTTTCAGCAGCCGCTGCGCTGGGCTTTTGCCTTTCCGTATCAACGCTTCAAGCTGTTCGCGTTCATCGCCACTCAGCCGCAACATACTTCTTCACCGAAATCTCCTTGGCAGCCATCATCGTCTCCGTCGCTCCCGTTGCGACGCAATCGAATCATAAAAAAACCTTCCTTTCAAATTAATTGAAGCGAGCGACTAGCCTAAGAATGTTGGCAGTCGCACGCGGTTGTCAGCTTTGCGTCCATTGTCGTCGACTCAGAGCTTGCCAACCCTGTAGGATGAGCATTTTTGGTCCGGCACGCCAGTTGCTCTGTTCGCGGCGCCCTTACCCATCAGCGTACGGATTGGGCGCGGCGGCAAAGGAAGTGATCGTATGGCAACAGGTACAGTGAAGTGGTTTAATGATCAAAAGGGGTACGGATTTATCACTCCAGATGACGGCGGAAGCGACATTTTTGTCCACATTAGCGCCGTAGAACGCGCTGGACTCTCTGGTTTGGCAGAAGGCCAAAAGATTTCTTACGAAGTCAAAGTCGACCCCAAGCGTCGCAAGAGCAGTGCAGAAAACCTGCGGGTCTGATCACGTCCGCTGGTGATAGATATCCGGCAACAATTGCTAAAGCGAACAGGCTGCGTTTTTTTCAGAGATGACGCAGCGAATTAGGAGTGCGGCACGTCTTTGGATTGACCTTGTTCGCCGTCTTTTGCGTCTATATCCGCGTCTGGTCGACAGCGCGCCAGAGCTAATTTTGTGCGCCCGCGATCGAGATAACGATCTCGCCCAGATGCCATTTGTCACCGCGAGCGGAAGCGCGCTGGCGTATCCGATCGGAGAACGCCTCGCCGAATTTCCGTCCCCACTGGCGCACGGTTTCAGAGGTCACGCCAATGCCAAGGCCGCCAACATTTCCTCGACCATGCGAAGCTTGAGGGGAACCGGAAATACAACCAAACGGCATAGCTGATGACTTCCGGCGAGAAGCGATGGCGGCTATAAAGAGGGTCCCGGCGGTCGGCATGTCGGTCGTGTACCCCCGTCGGCCGCTCCTGTCGTTGACGGTGCCCTCGAACAAGCCCCATAGGCCTGCAAGATCGCGCATAGCCTCCTTCGCGTGACGCGACTTCACAGCCCCCCAGATTCGACCTTAAGCGCGTCATCGATTCTGCGAGAGCCGCCGCTGGAGTGCCGGCCGATCGGCGACGAGATCGGCGAGGTGAAGCGGCCCGTGATCTGGCGGCTCTCCTTGCGCCAATCGTCTCGCTAGCGTCCGTGTGGCGTCCACCACAAAGACGCCGCAATCATAGCCATTCCTCTGACGGGCCATGCGGACTGGTACAAGGTTGACGCTCAGGATTGTTGCGAGCTTTGTTGCAGCCGCGCTGTTGTGCGGCCCGGCTGAGTCATAATGATAGGCAGCCCGGTGGCGGCGATCAACGAACATTAGCGACCAATGGTCGCCTTCTTGATCAGCACGACCGTTGTTCACTGGCAGAAACAGGAAGTCGGCTGTATCGTTAGGCTCCTGATCCACCCGGACGATCTCCTGAAGAATTTCCTGCCTGACAGTCTCGTCCGCGGTTTCGCGCAACAGCAGGGCCTGCGCCGGTTTCACGAACCGCGTCCGGGCGACCAGCTCTGGATACTCCCTCTCCAACTCCGCGCGCACGAGCGCGTAATCCGCTGTGATATGTTCGTCGCCCAGCCATTGCTCGGGGGCGAGCGCCAGCGGATGTTCTGGTCTAATGCCTAATTCGGAGACCTCTCCACCCGTTTGATCCGGCCTGGGAAGAATGTGCCGGTCCGACTGCAGCCCGGGCCTAAAGCCAGCGAGCACCTTATCCCTTAGAGCCCCCTTGATCTCGCGTTCGATTTCCTTGCGGACCTCGACCCCTAATTGCCGCTCCGCATCGCCATCGCCGGTCAGGTTCAGGGCGGCGAGCCTTTTCTTCAGTCGGTCATCGAACTCCTCCCCCATTGCATCGATGAGCTGTTCCTGCATCGCTTCATAGTCTTCGGGTGCAATGCGGCGCTCCACCGTCTCAAAAGGCTCCCAGCTCGCCAAATAATCGTCGAAGCCCGCCGTCTCCTCGTTCTGCACACGCGTCTCGGCCTCGTCAATGTCTTCGTCCTTGACGCCAGAGGCCTCGAAGAAACGCATATCCGGGGCGACGACGGGCTCCAGCTTCAGCCGCTTGCGCAGCTCGGCCTGATAGGCCAGATGGACCTCGATGTAGTCGAGCTCCGCGACGGGGGAGGAGCGGAGCAATTCGGCCTTGAGTAAGCGGGCCTTCTCGTGCGCGATCTTCTCCAGCGCGTCCAAGCGGAACATGACGCGGCCCAGACTGACAAGCTCGTCGAGCCGATTGTCATAGACCCTGTTCTCGATGTCTAGGATCAAGCGTGCGCATTGCATGCTGTTCCAGGTCAAAGTTCTCCGATCCTCGCAGGTTTGGTTGGCATCGACAGCCAACTCGAAATACCGCGCGCGCAATTGCGGATTGTTCGCCGCCCGCCGTAGATCTTCGACCACCGCCTGCCGGAATCCTTCATCGGCAACGTTGACGTTCTGCGTCAGCAGCTTGTGCAGAAAGCGCGCGTAATCCTGGGCGCCCTCCTCTTCGGAAAACCCTGCCAGAGGGCCACCGTCTCCGGCTCGCCATCAAGCCAGTCCGCGACCGCCTCGGCCAGAGTCCGCGCTGGACCTTGCGTCCCTGTTCGCGTCCCTGCTCTGCCCATCAGGATTATCGGTCCATGATAGCCCCCAGCATCCCGGGCTGTCGCAAAGTCCGTCAGCACCCGCTCGGACAGGGGATTCTCCCTCAGATTAACTAGGAACGCATCTCTCAGCTGCGTCAGCAGATTCTCGGGCACACTCGTCAGCCGGTTATTATGAGCGTGGAGCCAGCGGAGCGTGGCAGGAAGGCGGTCCGGCAGGCTGGTCAGCTGGTTGCCGAAAACAGTGAGCCTTCGGAGCGTGTTTGGGAGGGCGGGAAGGCTGGTCAGCCGATTCAACCGGGCGTCGAGTTCAGACAGACTGGGCGGAAGCTCAGGCAGGTGGGTCAGCTGATTGTCGCTGACGTTTATCCGCTGGAGCGCGAGCCACGCCGGCAGGCTAGGGGGTGACAAAACCGTTAGGGCCAGCGACGTAAGGGCTAGCTGCCTGGAACTTGTGGCCACCTCCCAAGCTCTTGTTATTCTTACCGTCTCTAGCCGAGCCTCCGCTTCGGCCCAGGCGTCAAGATTGGGCAGCTGCGACGATTGGACAGGAGCGTCGGCGGCTCGCGGCGCCCGGATGAAGCACTGGCCACACCGCCTCATCGCCCGGGAGAGGACGCAGAGGCAACCTCGCGGTTGATCTTGTTCTGAAGGTTCGGGACGGATGCCAGAATCCCGTTCGGCCTGCCCTGCGTCTGAGGCGCCATCTCGTCCTTGTCGTCGTTGACGACGCAAATTGCCGCTTTCGTCCATCCCGACATCCGATCGACTATTGGTTCATCACAGTGATTGTGACGTTTTGATACCGAGCCATTCGAGGATGGGCAAGTTTTCGGGGGCCACGAGGATTTCGACGCTTCGGGGAACGCCTGGCTGACGGCGGATGAAGCCGTTTCGTTCGAGAGTGAGGATCATCTGGTGGACTGAGGGCGGGCTGACGCGGAAATGGCGCTGGATGTCTTTTTCTGCGGGCGGCTGTCCGAACATGAACGAATAGGTATGGATGAAAGCGAGGTAGTGACCCTGCTTCTCGGTGATTCTCGGCAACAAGATCGACGACACGAAGGCCGAATATGTCCGGACGCCGCATGCCGACACTGGCCTCCCCCATTTGCCTGATGGGGTTGATGAGGAAGCTTTCGTCATGCTCAGCGACATCCTTCCCACCGGATTCGAATGCGGCGTGCTCAACGGCAAGATCTCGCCCGGCTCCGCCGTCGCCATCGTCCGTGCCTGCCCCGTCGGCCTCGCTACGCTGCTGACCGCACAGTTCTATTCGCCTGCCGAGGTCATCATGATCGATCTCGACGACAAGCGCCTCGCCATTGCGCGCCAGTTTGGCGCAACACAGACGGTCAACAGCGCTGATGGCAAAGCAGTTGAAAAGGTTCGCGCGCTGACGGGGGAGATGGCGTGGATGCTGCCGTTGAGGCCGTCGGCGTACCGGCGACTTTCGAACTTTGCACGGACATCGTCTCGCCGGGCGGTGTCGTGGCGAACGCTGGCGTACACGGCGTCAAGGTCGATCTGTACCTGGATTGGCTTTGGTCCGAGAACATATCGATCGCCACGCGGCTGGTGGACACCGTCTCGACGCCCATGCTGCTGAAGACGGTCGTTTCCCACCGCATTGAACCGAAGCTGTTGATTACACACCGCTTCAAGCTCGACGAGATCATGGACGCCTACGACATGTTCTCGCGTGCAGCAGAGACCGGGGCCTTGAAGGTGATCATCGAGACATAAAACAGCGAGGAAGGCAGTGGTGTCGGCAGGCAGAAGAGAGAGGTTTCGACACAGCCCAGGCACGAAAGTTGTCTGAGGTTGCAACGAACCTTTGAGGGCCACCTGGGCGGATTCAGGCGGTCGTCGCAACGCTCTGGAGGTGGAGGTTGCGATGAGCATTCGAAAGCGGCGATCGGCACGGTCAGGACGAGCGCCATTACCATCGCCAGGACGACCGTCTGCTGCAGGGCGCGATGAACAAAATCGATTCTGGCGGGCGATTGCCGGTGGACTGAGCAGCGAAGAGGCTGCGCTCGAAGCCGGAGTGTCGCAACCTGTCGGAACCAGATGGTTCCGAAAGGCGGGCGGCATGCCACCAGCGATGTTCAGATCTTCGGCCAAGCCGCTCTCTGGGCGGTACCTCTCATTGGTAGAGCGCGAGGAGATCGCACTTCTCAAGGTGCAGGGCCATTCCATACAGGAGATTGGGCGCCGTCTCGGTCGGGCTGCCTCGACAATCTCGCGTGAACTGCGGCGCAATGCGGCCACCCGCAGCGCGGCATGGACCCGCGGGCTGCCATAGCGGCCACCGCTGTCCTGATGGACCTGTCGGATCGCAGCCAGGAGCGCGGTATTGGTGGTTGCGCGTCCGCTCAGCGGACGCCCACGCCAAGCGTAATAACCGGCCGCCGAGACCTCGAGCACAGCGCACATCAGCCGCACCGGATAGGCATCGCGATGATCCTCGATGAAGCGGAAGCTCATGTCCGGGTTCCGGCAAAGATCGCGATCGACTTTTGTAAAATGTCGCGCTCCATGCGCAGCCGCTCGTTCTCCTCGCGCAGCCGGGCGATCTCGGCAGCCTGGTCCGCCGGCATCGGCGTCGCCTGCGTGGTGGGGCGCCGCGCCGCCGCTGCCGGCTCCTGCCGGAGCTTCTCCACCCAGCGCCGAAGCACCGAATCGCGCAGACCGAGTTCCTTGCCGACCGCCGTGATCGACCGGCCACTCGATGCTCAGCAGCCTGCCGCTTTGTACTCCTCGGTAAACGATCGACGTTGACGCTCTTGCATCCGACATCTCCGGGCTCTCAGAGCCTACTACAGGTTTCCACTCATTCGGAGGAGGTTCAAACCGCCGCTTGCAGCATCAACTGCAGGCAGCAAAAGCTCTAACCCCCGATGAGCCAGAGCCTCCCTTCTCGAAACGCGTGATCAGTCTCAAATTATCTGACGTCGGACAGCGGGACGTTGTTGACCGCACAGAGACACCCGCCGGCTGCGCGATCGAGGGGTCTATGTGGACAACGACTACCGGCGGCCACGACGCGCGAAATCCTCGCCGCGTCTTCACTGCAGGTCAGAAGCGCGGCGTCGTCGGCGCGAGCTGTGCCGCCCAGTCCTCCTCTCAAACTCTGTAATATTGAATCATTTAATCGGTAGTTGCCGGCCGAAATAGATGCTGCCTCTGGGAGCGAGTGGGCAGAAGCACGTTTGCCCGGAACACGGCGCCCACTCGGAGCTATTTTTTTCAAAACTTGGTTGTCTCCAATTGACTTCGGCGGCCGTTTTCGATTCAGACAGGCGCAGACAGGAATGCGTAGCCTTCACGAAGAAGACCTATCTGATATTCTCGGCTATGCATCGGATTGCGTTCTTCGTTACAAATGGCGTATCCGATGTCGTATATGCGCTTGACCCTCTCCTCACGCCGAACGCAATACCCCGCGAGCGCGGTTTCCAGGTCGCGGCTGCGACGGAGTTCCTGAGCGAGGACCAGAGCATCCTCGATCGCCATGCCGCCACCCGACGTCATCTGCGGTGTCAGCGAGTGAGCCGAGTCACCCAACAATACGACGCGGCCGCGGTGCCATGGTGCAGGCATCATCAATACGTCGAACGGGCGGTAGCTTATATGATTGCCCTCGCCGACCAAGTCGGCCGCTTGGATCAGTTCGGGCGCCGTAAATGGGGCGAGCAGGTTTCGAACATAATGGCAAACCTGATCTTGAGCGACACGAAGCTTTTCATCCGTGGTTTCCAGGAAGAACAGGTAACACAGCTCCTTCGACAGCGGCAGCGCGCCAACCACTCTCCCCGTCGGATGGCGATAGAGGATGAAGCCGTCCATAGCTTCGGTCCGAGAAACAGTGTAACGCCATACTCCTTGGCCGGCGTAGTGCGGCTTGAACTCTTCGCCGAAGATTTGCTGGCGCGTCTTGGAATAAACGCCATCGGCCGCGATCAACAAGTCTGCGCGATCTGTCTCGCCGTGCGAGAGCTGCACCGTCACGCCCTCAGCGTCCTGATCAATCCGAGTGACAGTCGTATTGAAGGCGATCTCGGCGCCGCTCGTCCTGGCGGCCTCCTCCAGGATCTGCCCGAGGCGCGGCCGCATGATCCCTAGCGCGGCTGGACGATCCGGGTCCCAAATTCTTGGCGAGAACTGCTGAAGCAGCGGGTTTCCGGCGGCGTCGCGTATCGATACGACGTCCCACCCGTGACCGCCTTGCAGACACGCTTCCACCAATTCCAATTCGGCGAGCGCTCGCAGCGCATTCCCGAGTAGGGTGATGCCAGTCCCGATCCGGTCGCTCCTATCTCCCATTTCGATGACTCGCACAGACACGCCGATGCGTCGAAGCGCATGGGCCGCTGTCAAGCCGCCAATACCACCGCCCAGGACGATAACGTTCTTCACCGCGCCCATGTTTCCTCCTACACGTCCGTTGTTCATCTCCCGTGGTGAACTGCGCCACTGCGTTTTCTCTGTGTGCAGTTCATCCGCTCGATGCAGCGAGACTGCGATGTACTTCGTTTCGAGAGAGTCCCGCGCAAGACCGCTCGCCTTGCTACCGCCGAAGAGCGCCGTGGGATTGGAAGCGAGCCCCCTGTTGAACGCGACCATGCCGCTCTGCATCTGGCCGGACAGACGCAAACCCCCGCTTCAGATCCTTCGGAACCTAGTTTCGTTGGCGTGCGCCCCGCCGTCGAAGGGCACGATTGGCGCCACTTCGCTGAGATCCGGCCGCTGCTGAAACTCGTCGATCACCGACTTCTAAACGATGTCGAAGGACTGGAGAATCCGACCGCCGCGGTCATCGTCGATTGGTTCTGACCGCATTCTTGGCTGCTTGGCTGCTAGCGTGTGCGGATTTACGAGAACGACGAGTCTTGGGTGGAGGTTAGGGTCGGTTGAGTGAGGCCATGAGCTGGGGCAGACGAAATAAAGGGCTTCGCAGCTGCGCCTGAGCCGCAAAGTCGACGCCATCTGTAGAACGTTGATGGTGTTGGTCCCGATCTCGATGATGCGATCAGCGTAGATTTTGAACGGAGCTGCTTGTGTCGGACTGCCTATCGCCTTCATCCGGTGCACCGTTCGCAAGTGAGGCCGAACTGCAAGCCAACTTTGTAGCGCCTAATGGAGCTTGGGCGGCCAGATCTGCCAATCATCGTCACAGATCGGACAAATCTCGCCTTCCTCGATGCCGAGATCACTCAGGTGCCCGCTCACTGAGTGCGGAAATTGCCAAGGCAAATCCGCCGTGTCTGGCGTCGAGTTCAAAACGGATGTCCCCGAAGTCGAGCGAAGCCTCATGGCGTCGGTCGCAGCAGGCATGATAACCGCAAACGTTACGTTCTGAGGCCGCCGCTCTCCAGGTGACCAATTAAGACCATGCAACCGGCTACCATGTGTGCCATCCAACGAGTTAGATCGCCCCAGCTAACTCTAGGCGCACTCATCACGAAGTGCGACTACCAATTCTTGGAGGTGGCAGGGCCCCGGGATGTCCCGATCGCTATTGAACTAGGTCGGGCCGGCGCGCATCCTCAATATCGTCGACGATGTCACCAAGGAATGTCTGGGCGCCATTCCTGACACGTCGATCTCGGGCCGGCGTGTGGCGCGGAAACTGACGACGGTTGTCGCGCGGCGTGGCAAACCCGGCCTGATCGTCTCCGACAACGGCACCAAACTCACCTGTAACGCCATGCTGGCCTGGTACAAGGAAACCGGCATCGACTGGGACTATGGGACGAACGGGCGTCAACTGAGCTATGGCTGACTTTGGGTGACGCGGCCTGATCAGGCGGCGTGGCTTTCAGTGTTCGGAATGACTTCGATTTTGTCGATGAACTTTACACCGGCGATGACTTTCGGCAACTGGTTCGTGCTCTTCAATCGCCGCCAGGTCTTCGATGCGGCGTCGATGAGCTTGAACACCATCAGCTTCGCGGTTTGTTGCGACAGCGATCCCTTGGTCCGCACCGTTCGGTGGCGCACCGTGGCGAAGACGCTCTCGATCGGGTTCGAGCTGCGTAGGTGGATCCAGTGCTCAGCAGGGAAGTCGAAGAAGGCGAGCAGCGCGTGGCGATCCTTGATCAGGCACTCCACCGCACGTTCGTATTTGACGTGGTATTTCTCGACGAAGACGTCGATCGCGGTTTCAGCTTCGGCCCGGTGTGGGGCCAGATAGATGTTCCGCAGGTCGTTCTTCATGGGGCCCTGCACGGATTTGGCGACCTTGTCGAGTACGTTGCTCACTTTATGGCACCAGCATCGTTGGTGCCGCGTGCCGGGAAAGGCCTCGTCCAGTGCCTTCCAGAAGCCGAGGGCGCCGTCGCCGATGGCGAGTTGCGGGGCAATCCGTAACCCGCGTTGCCGCAGGTCGATCAGGAGTTCGCGCCAGCTCTGCGCGCTCTCGCGCACGCCGACCTGGAAGCCGATCAGCTCCTTCTTGCCTTCCGGCGTGGTACCAATCAGCACCAGCATGCATTCGCTGTGATCTTCCATGCGGGCCTGCAGGTACACGCCATCGGCCCAGATGTAGACATAGCGACGCGCCGACAGATCGCGTCTCTGCCAGCGTTCGTACTCGACCTGCCAATCGGCCTTCAGGCCGGCGATCACCGAAGGCGACAGGTTCGGCGCATCCTTGCCGAGCAGCGCCGAGAGCGCCTCCTGGAAGTCGCCGGTCGAGATGCCGCGCAAATAGAGGACCGGGATCAAGGCATCCAGGCTCTTCGTCCGCCGCGCCCATAGCGGCAGGATTGCCGAACTGAAGCGGAGGCGGTCGCCTGGCCCGCTCGCTCCGCGGTCGCGGACCTTGGGACGAGCGACCTCCGCCGGACCGATGCCGGTCGCAATCTCGCGCACCGGACCGTGCCCATGGCGGACCAGGCGCGCTCGACCGTCGGGCAGCGTCAGATTGGCCGTGCTGGCCAGAAACGCGCCAACCTCGATCTCGATCGCCCTAGCAAGCAGGTCCCGCGCGCCGGCTCGAACGATATCGGTCAGTGGATCATCAACCGCGGACGGCTGACGGAAAGCAAGAACATTGGTAGTCTCGTTCATGGCGTATCGCTCTCCTTGAGAGATCCCATGGGCTGGATGGCGACCGATTTTCTTGGAGAAAATGAGGTCACCTGAAAACCACGCATCTCGAGGGTGACTATGCATACGACCGCACGATCCGCACAGCCGACCACCATCCGCAGCGACCTGAGTGCAATTTTCGTCTCATTGGAGCTCAGTCGCTCGACCTGGCTGATCACGTCGTTGTCGCCGGGAAACGGCGAGAAGATGTCGAAGTATTCTGTGCCGGCTGGAGACGTATCCGGGTTGTTCGCTCGGTTCTTGAAGCTGAGCGAGAAAAGCCGGGCCAAGACTGGGCATACCTATCCGATCGTTACCATTCAGGAGGCCGGCCTGGATGGCTTCTGGGTTCATCGGGTACTTGAGAAGGAAGGAATCGAAAGCCATGTCGTGGACCCGGCTTCGATCGCGACATCAAGCCGGCGCAGGCGGGCCAAGACGGATCGCATTGACGGTGAGGCGCTGCTGCGGACCCTGATGGCCTACAAGCGGGGCGAGCCGCGCGTGTGCGCCATGGTGCGGGCGCCGTCGCCCGAGGAAGAGGATCGGCGTCGGATTTGCCGCGAGCGCAAAGCGCTGATTGTCGAGCGTGTCGCCCACGTCAATCGCCTCAAGGGTCTGTTGTTCTCACAAGGAATCACCAATTATGAGCCGCTGCGCAAGGACCGGCGAGAACGGCTTGCCGAACTGCGAACTGGCGATGGGCGTATGCTGCCTGCGCATATGAAAGCCCAGATTTGCCGGGAGTTGGATCGGCTTGAACTCCTTCTCGAGCAGATTAGGGCGGTTGAGGACGAACGCGACACGCTCATCGCTGCGCAAGCTGCCACGGCAACGCCTTCGCCAGTCACGATGCTGATCAACCTCAAAGGCATCGGCGCTGAATTTGCTGCCATCCTGTGGTCGGAGGGCTTGTTTCGGCGTTTTGATAACCGTCGTCAGGTTGCCGCTTACGCGGGGCTGGCGCCGACGCCTTGGCAGAGCGGGTCCATCGACCGGGAGCAAGGTGTCTCGAAAGCGGGCAATCCGAGACTGCGAGCGACGTTGATCCAGATGGCATGGCTGTGGTTGCGCCATCAGCCCAACTCTGCGTTGGCCCAATGGTTCAATGAACGCGTTCGGCGCAGTGGTCGCGGTAGGGACACGGATTTCTCCGTGCCCCCCGCCCAGATCCGTACGTGCGGAACTACCGCATACGGCTCCTGCCTTGGGTCATGACGTATACCTTGGGTTGGGATGCGGATGACGTGCGCGGACTTTCGGGATGTATCGCCCAATGAATCGTCGGAACCTTTCCCAGGTCATGCGAGAGCGCTGGCTGCGTCGACGAAGCGAGCGCAGCCAGGCCCGGCAGACCTCGGCGCGGAACATGCCGAGCCGCTTCAGGTTCCCCGGGATCGCGTGGTAGTTCAGGTATCCCTGCATCACGCGACGGAGCCAAACGCCGGTCTCACCGATAGGCGCATGGCGGCGTTTCATCAGGTCGTGTCGTATCGCACTCAGCGTCGCCCGCAAGCGAGAGGCGATGGTCACGCGCCGGATTGTGAAGTGCGGGTTTATCCGGGTCACCGCGCAGATGTGCGTGAACCCGAGGAAGTCGAACGTTTCCGGGCGGCGTTGCCCCCGGCGTGCGCGGCGCTCGGCCGCGTACCGTCCAAATTCCAATACCCGCGTCTTCTCCTCATTCAGCGACAGACCGAACTTCGCCATCCGCTCACGCAGTGCGTCGAGAAAGTGCAGGGCCTCGGACTTTGTTTCGAAGCCCATGACACTGTCGTCCGCATAGCGGACGACGATGACATCCCTTCTTGCCGACTTACTTCGCCACTGATGAGTCCAGAGGTCGAAGACGTAGTGCAAGTAAATGTTAGCAAGAAGCGGTGAGATCACTGCTCCTTGCGGAGTACCTACTCGTGCTACGGACTTCAATCCACCTTCGACAACGCCAGCGGTTAACCACTTGCGTATCAGTCGTAAGAGCCGGCGGTCTGCGATCATCCTGTGCTCGAGGAACTGCATCATCCACCCGTGATCGATCGTATCGAAGAACGAACGGATGTCAGCGTCGAGCACCCAGTTCACTCTTTTCTGATGAATGCCGATCCACAGTGCGTCCAGCGCTTGGTGCTGGCTCCGCCCCTCCCGGAATCCATAGGAAAAGCCGAGAAAGTCCACCTCGTAAATCGCATTCAAGACCGTCGTCACCGCGTGCTGGACGATTTTATCCTCCAGCGCTGCGATTCCGAGCGGTCTCAGTTTGCCATTTATCTTGGGGATATACACTCGGCGAGACGGGAGTGCCCGATAGCGGCCTGACTGGACCGCGTCCCAAAGCACTTCGATTCGCTCGTCGAGTCCTTCCTCGTAGTCACGCCATGTCACTCCGTCGACGCCGGATGCAGCGGAGTGCTTCAGTCCCCTGAAGCTTTCCGTTAGCAATTCGCGCGTCACATGGTGCATCAGCGCTGTGAACCGTGTCTTCCTATTCCGTCTTGCCAGTTCACGTATAACATCCAACCTCGTCGACGCGCTGGTCCGGCTCTGTGTCCGGGGCACGGGAGGATGTTTGCTATTGCCCTTGGCTGCCCGCCTTCCCTCCGGACCTTCCGCGAGCATCGGTGTGGACCCGTCGCTCTTGTTCAGATCGTTCATTGGTACTGTGCAGACATCCGACTTCTCGTCGACGGTGGTGCTGGGCTTACGGCATTCAGCCTTCCCCAGCCTGCCCGAAGATTGTTCCCCCTCGGGCGACGACGAGATCTCCCAGTTCCTGTGCGAAGGATTTCCCCGCATGCTCAGGGTCTCCGACCGCGTGGAGCCGTTGGGTGGCTTGCGATAGACGCCGTCCAACGTGTTGCCTTCCGCATTGCATAACTGCGTCGGCGCTCCAGACTTTCGATTTCGCGGCTCAATGGCTGGCCTGCGGTTTCCCCTGTCAACGCTTCGAAGTCGCCCTCACGGACGCCTCCGCATGACTCGGGGTCAGGGTGGGTCGCTACTCCTTTCCTGTATCGAACTTTCATCGACTATCCTTCGCCAGTTTCACTGGCGCACTACGCATACGACGAAGGCCGCCGGATTGGCACATGCGCGTGAGAGCGGCGAGCTCTATGATGGCTGGGCGTCGCGTGAAGGTCAGGCGGCCTGCTGATCGGCGGGTTTGTCGGCTTTGCGCAGGAGCTTCCATTCCCAGGGCAGCAATTCGTGCAGGCGCGATGCGGGAAGATCGGCGATGCGAGCGAGGACGCCGGCGAGCCAGGCTTTCGGATCGACGTCGTTGAGACGACAGGTCGTGATCATCGTCAGCATGATGGCGGCACGGTCGGCACCACGCTGGCTGCCGGCGAAGGTCCAGTTGCGCCTTCCCAAGGCGATGCCTCTCAATGCGCGCTCAGCACAATTGTTGGTCAAGCAGATCCTGCCATCGTCGAGGAAGCGGGCGAAGTCGTCCCAGCGCCTGAGCATGTAATTCATAGGCTTCAGGACCTCGGAGGAGCGAGAGAGGGTTTCGCGCTCACGCAACAACCAGGCGTGCATGTCCCCGAGGAGCGGCTTGCTCTTTTCCTGGCGCACGGCGCGCCGCTCTTCGGCGCCGCAGCCGTTAATGGCGCGCTCGATGTCAAACAATACATCCAGGCGCCTGACCGCCTCCAGCGCGATCGGAGAGACCGGTTTACCTCTCTTGCCTTCCCGGGCATTCTTCTCGATGTCAGCCAGCTCGAAGAAGCCCCGCCGCGCATGGGCGAAGCAAAACGCCGGCGTAATCGGCAGCACCTTCTTCTGCGGGTCGAACAGCGGCTCGAAGCCGTTGTAGCAATCGGCTTGCAGGATCCCGGCGAAGGCGGCCAGATGCTTCTGGGGATGCTCGCCTCGTCGGTCGCTCGAGGCGTAATAGACCGCCGCCGGCGGCGCAGGCCCGGCAAAGGGCCGGTCATCCCGCACATAGGTCCAGATCCGCCCGGTCGTGCACTTGCCCTTCGCCAGGATACGGATGGTGGTGTCGTCGCCATGAAGGCGCTCGGCAGCGAGCACATGGCGTTCGATCAAGTGGAAGAGCGGCATCACGGCGAAGGTCCCGTGGCCGACCTGGTCGGCCAGCGTCGACAGCGGCAAATCGATCCTCTCGGCCTTGAAGCGCGCACTCTGGCGGTTGAGCGGGATATGCATGCCGAACTTGTCGAACAGGATCGTCGCCAGCAATTGTGGGCCGATGAAGCCGCGCGGCGTGGCATGGAACGGCGCAGCCGGCTGGCTGATCTTCTCGCAATCGCGGCAGGTGAACTTCTCGCGCACTGTCTCGATGACCTTGAAGCGACGCGGGATCTCCTCCAGCGTCTTGGTCACATCCTCGCCGATCTTCGCCAGCCGCGATCCGCCGCAGCAGGCGCAGCTCGTCGGAGCGTCAATGACGACGCGCTCGTGTTCGATGTCGTCCGGCCAGGGCTTGCGCACCGGCCGCTTGCGCGTGAAGGGGCGGACGTTCTGCGTCTTCGCCGCTGCGGCCTGCGCCGCAAGCTCATCCTCGCTCGCCGCGGCGACGAGGTCTTCGAGCTCTAGTTCCAACTGCTCGAGCAGCCGCGCCGTGCGCTCGGAGCGCTGCCCGTACAGTTCGCGTTTGAGCTTCTCGATCCGCAGCTCGAGATGCGCGACCAGCGCCTCGTTGTCCGACAGCTCCGCCTGCGCGCTGGCAGCCATCGCCTCAGCTCGCAGCCGCGCCTCACGCTCGGCCTGCAGCGCCGCCAGGGCACTCGCAAGGTCCGATGGAAGATCGTCCGGCTTTGATATCATGAAGCCATTGAATCAGATCAAGCAGCAGATTCAAACCTGTAAAACGACCTAACCGACGCGCGTCGGACGCCGGGTTTCTTGAGGGTTGCGCCAATCGATCCCGGATAACAGATAGCTCAATTGCGCCGGAGAGATCGTTACCGATTCACCGGCAACCGATGGCCAGATGAACCTTCCTCTCTCGAGTCTTTTGGTAAACAGGCATGCTCCCTGGCCATCGTGCCAGATCATCTTCACAAGATCGCTGCGGCGACCGCGGAAGACGAACAGATGACCGCTGAGCGGGTCTTTGCGCAACACCTCCTGCACTTGGAGCGCCAACGACGGAAAGCCTCTGCGCATATCCGTGTAGCCTGTCGCGAGCCACACTCGCGCGCCTGTCGGAACCGGGATCATCGGCGCACCAGGGCATCGAGAACTCGCCGCAGCGCGTCTCCATCAACGTCACCATCGACCCGGATGCGGTGTCCGCTACCGAGATCAATCTCGATGATGCCCTGGCTCCTCCGTCGACGCGCCGGCGCCGTCGTCAATGGCGCTTCGGCCACACCCCGCGGCGGCACAGACGGCCCAATCTCGACCGGCACCAACGGCGCGACACTCGTTTCACCGTGCTTGCAAAGCTCTTTGCGCCACCTGAACAGCTGGCTCACATGAAGGCCAGCCATGCGAGCCACCTCGGAAACAGTGGCTCCGGGCTCGAGCGATGCTGCAACGAGCCGTTCCTTCTCATCCTGTGACCACCGACGCCGCCGCTCAACCGATGTGATCACCTCTGCCCGCGAAATCGTCATAGCGCTTCTCCTAGGATTACCCCTAGGACCTGCAGCGCTCGCGTCCATCAAACAAGGCGGCCCTCAACGGCTTTCAATTACCCACATCTCGCGCGTAGGATTTGCACCGGTTGAATCTTCTGTGATTCTGTTTGTGACGCCGATTCGCGGAGGCGTCACAGATGAGCAGAGACACGGGAGCTGGTGCTGCAGGCTGGCATGACGACGAAGTCGTTGCGGCAGGGCTGCCGGACAAGCGATTGGCGCGCCGATTTGGCCGCCTGCTTGATCAGATGTCGGCGGCACCCGGCCAACCGGTCCCGGCCGCGTGCGGCGACTGGGCGGCGACGAAGGCCGCCTATCGCTTCTTCGACAATCCGCGCGTGACCGAGCATGGGATGCTGGCCGGCCATTTTGCCGCGACCGCCAGGCGCTGCGCGGCGAACGACGGACCAATCCTCATTTTGCAGGATACAACCGAGTTCATCTACAGCCGTGCGCAGCCGGGTAAGATCGGCTTCACCAAGACCATCAACGCCGGACGCTATAAGGCGGGTCAGCCGAACGTGGTGACCTTGTGTGGGGTGCTGATGCATTCGAGCTTGGCTGTAACCCTCGGCGGCACGCCGCTCGGGCTGACGGCAGCGAAGTTCTGGACACGCACGAAGTTCAAGGGGACCTGGACGCTCAAGCGGCACGTGAACCCCACGCGCGTGCCGATCGAGACGAAGGAAAGCTATCGCTGGCTGGAGAACCTGCGCCAGTCGATGGCGCTCGTGGGCACGCCGGAGCGCTGCGTGCATGTGGCCGACCGCGAGAGCGATATCTACGAGCTTTTTTGCTTGGCGCAGGATCTCGGCACGCGCTTTCTGGTGCGAGTGCAGACCAATCGCTTGGCCGCCGCGCCCGCCGGCGCGGAGCCACGGGATAGAGCTCATCGGGTCTTCACCCAGCTCTCGGCGGCGCCTTGGGCGGGACGCCATTACGTCGCGATCGGACAGGATGAGACGGCGTGCGTGCACGTGAAGTTCGCCACCATCCAAACCTTGCCGCCCGTCGGCAAGCAGAAGCGATACAGTCCTCAGCTTCTCACCTACATCCAAGCCCTTGAGATCGACCCGCCGGCGGGCCGTCCGCCGATCGACTGGAAGCTGGTGACCAATCTGCCGGTCGGAGATTTCGCCATCGCCATCGAGAAGCTCGAATGGTACGCCCTGCGCTGGAAAGCAGAGGTGTTTCATAAGGTAATGAAGTCTGGCTGCCGCGCCGAAGAGGCGAGGCTTGAGACCGCCGAGCGGCTGGCCAAGTTCCTCGCCCTCATCGCGATGGTCAGCTGGCGTATCTTCTTCCTCACCATGTCCGCACGAGCAAAGCCCGAGGTTGCGCCGGAGACAGTTCTCACCACAACCGAAATTGCGACGCTTGATGCCATCGACGCGGCGCGGGCCAAGCCGCGCATCTTGCGCAAGACCCTCGCCACCTATTTGCTCCAGATCGCCATGCTCGGCGGCTACCTCGCTCGCAACCACGATCCGCCGCCAGGAAACATGGTTGTCTGGCGAGGACTAACACGCCTCCATGACATCGTCTTCGGCCTCTCAATCAGAACTCGTCGACAATGTGGGTAATTGAAAGCCTCAACGGAGGGATACGGCGCAGTGGTGGACGTCTGAAGAAATCGACCATCGTGGCGCTAGCGCGCAAGTTGCTGGTCGCGCTTTGGAAGTACGCAACTTCAGGCATCCTCATTGAAGGAGCAATCATGAAAAGCGCGTGATCTGACCTTACGATTTTTCGAAATCTACCAGGATCTGATCAATCCTGGCGGATCCAGGTCAACGAACCGCCCAGAACGCTGGCAAAACGCCGTTTCGGAGAGAATGGTCTCGTCGTCCTGAGCCCCGCCCGCCGCAAGCGGGATATTGGTGCGGCCGTGTCAACGGCGACCGAATGTGAGGTTGATCAGGCTCGGAAATGAGCCGCGTCTGCAGCTGGGCTTGGAACCTGGATACCGGAAACAGAAAATGTATCAATTTGAATCAGCCTGCTGAAGAACCGGCCCGCTTATGCCCGACCAAGAAAGCCTGATGGCGTGCTCGATCAAGTCAAGGCCAAGCCGCTTCGCGGCGGCCCAACAGGCCGGCCTTGACTTGATCTGCGCGCGCCCATCCGAGAGGACTTGCGGTCGGGACGAAGAGGTGGCCCCCAGTCGAACAAAGAGGTGCTTCTTGTCTTGACACTCCATGCTCCATGTGAGGCTCTGGCAGGCTCGACACCCGCCTCGATACGCCGCCGTCATCATCCTCTTTCCCGCATAGCTCCTGCCGCGCCTGTCGGCAGTATCTCGCGCCACACGGCCATGCCCGGGCATCGACCCGCAACCCAGAGCTCGCGAACAATTCCGCCCAATTTCGCGATGAACCATCAGCTGCAACTTAAGCGTCCTCCGGTTTGCGTTTGCCACAAGCGAGCATAAGCGCTTTCCGCCGACAGATCAGTATGCCTGCCCTCCGCAACGATCCGGCCCCTGTCCAAGACGACTATCTTGTCAGCATCACGTATGGTGCTAAACCGGTGAGAGATCACTACGATAGTCTTGCCGGCCCGGCGCAAATTCTCAAGGAGCCGGTGCACAGTGGCTTCGGCAATCGAATCGAGAGAGGCGGTCGGTTCGTCTAAGATTAGGATTTCCGGATTTCGATATAGAGCTCTTGCCAACGAAAGGCGCTGCTTCTCACCGCCAGACAACCGTACGCCATTTTCGCCTAGGTTGGCCTGGAAGCCTCCGGGCCAATGCTCGATTACCTCTCGCAGCCCAGTTTCGTCGCAAATTTTCATGATCCTCTCGATCTCCGGTTCGAACTCGCCAAGTGCGATGTTCTCAATCACTGAGCCCGAGAATACGTGCATTGATTGCGGTACCGCAGCAACAAGCTTACGCAGGGATACGGCCGAGAAGTCCTTGAGGTCATGGTGGCCGATCCGGATACATCCCCCTCAAGCGGGTAGACGTTCTGCAGCAGCGCAGCAAGGGAACTCTTGCCGGAGCCGCTTTCCCCTACCACGGCCGTCATCTCGCCTCTGCGGAACGTGACGCTGAGATCTTGAAAGAGTTTGGGCTGGGCGCCATGACGAAACGTGACATTCTCGAAGATGATATCACCAAGATTGGATTTGGTGACATCAGCCCCTCCGTCACGTGCCGGCTCAAGGTCGAAAATCTCAAACAGGCGATCCGCCGCGATAAAGGCGTCCTGCACAACTCTGTTAGTTTGGATCAGGTTGGCGACTGGGCGGGTGATATAGCCGAGCAGCGCATAGCACGAAAGTAATTCACCAGGAGTGACGGTCTGATCCAGAACAAGCGTCGTACCGAACCACATTAGCAGGATCGTGAACAGAGTTGAGAGGAACGTAGAAGCGTTGTCTCCTAGGATCGAGATAAGGCCGGCACTGTAGACAGACTGTGAACCGCCCCGGGATTGCCGGAGGCCATTTGGTTTGAGTCACGCGGCTATACCGAACTCCTCGGTCTGCGCATA
>NZ_JASAUT010000086.1:0-24519 GCF_029952935.1 Bradyrhizobium sp. Mp19
GCTGACGGTCCTCAATGCCATGATGCGAGACCGAAAGCCCTACCTGCAGACCAAACCAACATAACAGTTGCCGGCCTGCGCCGGGACGACGATGGATAGACCAGCGCGCGCCTACGCCGCGCGGATATTCGCCATGAAGCGGTCGAGCTCTTCGCGCAGCCGCGAGCTCTCGACCGACAGCGAGCGGGCTGAGTTCAGCACCTCCTCGGAGGCCGCTCCGGTCTCGGTGGCGCCGCGATTGACCTGGGTGACGCTGGAGGCCGCTTCCTGCGTGCCCTGCGCGACGTTCTGCACGCTGCGCGCGATCTCCTGCGTCGCCGCGCTCTGCTGCTCGACCGAGCTTGCGATGTTGGTCGCGATCCCGGAGATCTGCCCGATGGTGCCGCCGATCTCCTTGATGGCGGCGACCGATTCCTGCGTCGCCGCCTGCATGCCCGAGATATGGGTGGAGATCTCGTCGGTCGCCCTGGCGGTCTGGCTCGCCAGCGACTTCACCTCGGCCGCAACCACCGCGAAGCCGCGCCCGGCGTCGCCGGCGCGCGCGGCCTCGATGGTGGCGTTCAGCGCCAGCAGATTGGTCTGCTCGGCGATCGCGGTGATCAGCTTGACGACGTCGCCGATCTCCTGCGCGGCGCGCGAGAGCTTGCCGATCCGGGCGTCGGTCTGCTCGGCCTGACGCACGGCGGAATCGGCGATCTGGCTCGACTCCTTGGCGCGACGGCCGATCTCGTCGACGGACGCCGACAGTTCCTCGGTCGCGGAGGCGACCGACTGCATGTTGCTGGAGGCCTCCTCGGAGGCGCCGGCGACCTGGCTCGACAGGTTCTGCGTGGTCTCCGCAGTCCGCGTCAGTGTACCGGCCGCCGATTCGAGCTGCACGGCGGAGGCCGACACGTTGGAGACGATCGAGCCGACGGCGGATTCGAATTCGTCGGCGAAACGAATCAGCTCGTTGCGCCGCATGGTCGCACTCGCCTTGTTCTGCGCTTCCTGGGTCGCGGCATCGCGCTCGGCCTTGGCGATCGCCTGAACCTTGAACTCCTCCACGGCGCCGGCCATCTCGCCGAGTTCGTCGCGGCGGCCGAGGCCCGGCAGCACGACGTCGAAATTGCCCGCCGCGAGCTCGCGCATTGCCGCACACATCGCCGCGATCGGTCGCGAAATACCCTTGCCCAGCAGGAACGCCCAGACCAGCCCGAGCACGAAGCTGCCGGCGGCCAGCATCAGGATCAGCTGCTCGGTCTCGCCGATCATGGCGTGCGATTCGTTTTCAAGCCGCTTCTGGTCGGCGAGCAGATCGGACTTCATCGCCGCCGCGCCCTGGCTGATGGCGGCCGCGGACTCCGTCATCTCGACGGTCAGTTCGTCGATCGACTTCGCATTCGCGATCAGTTTGGCGAGCGCCTCGCGGTACTCTTCGAGCAGCGCGGTGATGTCCTTCACGCCCTGGGTGATGCGCTCGTTATTCGAGGTGATCGCCTTCACCAGATTGTCGGCGAATTTCAGCCGGGCGAGCGCGCTGGAGGCGACCGTCTTGTCGCCGTTGACGACGAAGGTGTTGACGGCCCCGGTGATCGACTGGAGCTGGTCGGCCACCTTCTTGGCGCCGAACTGAATCGACTGCAGCTCGGAATCATCGGCATTGCTCGGGAGGTCGTCGAGCTTGTAGCGCATCGAGGTCGCGCTGCGGGTCAGCTTGTTCTGCGCGGTCTGTGCGCTGTCGTCCTTGATGCGGACGATCTCGGCAAAAATCTTGGTGAAGGCGCGGAATTCGCGCTCCAGCTTGGTGATCTGCTCGAGCCGGGCCGGATTGGTGGTGCCCTTCATCGACGCCATGATAGCGTCCTTCAGGCTGCCCTCGGCGGCGAGCGCGGCCTTGGCGTCGTCCTCCTTGCCGGTCGCGACGAAGTAGCGCGCCAGCGAACGGTAGGAGATCAATTCGCGATCGATGTTGCGGGCCAGATCGGCTTCCGCGACGCTCTGGCGATAGGAGCCGACGCCGGCGGAGACCCGCTCGAAGCCCATATAGGCAAAGCCCATGGTGGCTGCCGACAGCGCCAGCGTGACGGCAAAGCCGAGCATGATCTTGGCGCGAAATCTGAGGGTTGGGATCCTGATCGACAACGATCGCTTCAGCCCCGGCATTCCAACCCCCGTCTTCATTCTGAAAACCACGAGGGGTCCGGCAGCAACCCGCCCCAGACCCCGGAGCGCAAAACTAAGGCAGAATCGATAAGGCCCGGTAAATGGGCAGCGGCCGCCCGGCCCGGCGCGATACTACCTTGGTCGGGCTAGGAGGGTGGGTAAGATGATTGACGCGCAGGTCCGGCCCGATAGTTTAGAACCGATCAAACTTGGCCCTGCCCGGGCCAGGAGAACACATCGGGAGGTGTCCCATGTCATCGCGTCGACCGGCGCCATCGGCGCTCGCGGCGAGCGTAGCTGCCGGCGCGGTCGCCCGGCCAATGGCATTTCCCCTCACGACCTGAAAGACATGGGCGGGCCGGAACGCGAGCCATCGCGGCATGGTCCGGATGCCCTCACGACCCGCGCGGGCTCAACCGGCCGCGCCAAGAAAAGCAAAAAATTCTGGTCAGGGAGAGCGCCTTTGGCGAAGGAGAACGGTAGCGCCGCCGACAGTATTGTCGTGGTGCAGGCAAAGACCGACGGGCCGCGGGAAGCGGCCGACGAGATCGCGCGCCAATTGGCGGCGGCTGACCTCGCGATGCTCGTGGTGTTCGTGTCGCCGGTCTATGAGCCGCAGACATTCATTGCCGAACTGTCCAGCCGGATGCCCGACGTTCCGATCTTCGGCTGCACCACGGCCGGCGAATTGTCGCCCAGCGGTTGGGACGAGGACAGCGTCGTCGCGATGGGCTTCAACGCGGCCGATTTCATCATCGCGGCCCGGCCGCTGTTCGACCTTTCGACATTTCGGGTCGACCACGGCCGCTCGATGTGCACCGAACTGCAGAACGAATTCGCGCAACGCACCGAGCATTGCGATCATACCCATGATTCCAAGTCGGATCGTAGCCATGTCGTTCTGTGAGCCAAGGAGTTGCCAGACATATTTGTCTTCCTAAGACCGCTTGGCCTCCGACTTGGTGGTCGGCGGCTCCGCCGGCGACGGCCTGCGCTTCAAGAAGTCCTGGGTCTTCCACGGCGGCGAGGCCTTTACCGATGCCGCCGTCCTGATCCTGATCCGGACCCGGCTGCCGTTTCGCCTGTTCAAGTGCGACCACTTCGAACCGACCTCGACCAAGATGGTGGTGACCGAGGCCGACATCGAGCACCGCATCGTCAAGGAATTGAATGCCGAGCCGGCCGCGCTGGAATATTCCCGCGCCGTCGGCCTTAGCGACAGCAAGCTCGAATTGTTCTCGTTCGCCGCGCACCCCGTGCTGGTTCGCGTCGGCGGCGCCTATTACGCGCGGTCGATCCAGCGCACCAACCCGGACGGATCGCTGCAATTCTTCTGCGCCATCGACGAGGGCATGGTGCTGACGGTGGCGCGCGAGCGCGACCCGATCGACGTGACGAGCCGCCTGCTCAAGGAGCTGACCGAAGATCTCGGCGAGGTCTCGATGTTCATCGGCTTCGAATGCGTGCTGCGTCGGCTCGACGTCGAGCAGCGCCAGTTGTCGCGGGAGATGTCGGAGCTCTATCGCCGCAACAAAGTGATTGGCTTTCAAACCTATGGCGAGCAGTATCGCTCCATGCACGTCAACCAGACGCTGACCGGCATCGCCATCGGCAAGCGGGCACTCGCGCCGCAATGACGGATACCAAGACCACGCGAATTGCGGCGCTCGAACGCGAGGCCGAGAAGCTGCGCAAGATCAACGCGGCGCTGATGTCGCGCGTCGAACGCTCGACCGACCAGCAGCTCAACGCCTTCTCGCTGTTCGAGACCGCGATCGCGCTGGATCAGCAGGTGCGCGACCGCACCCAGCAGCTCAAGCAGGCGCTGCAATCGCTGGAGAAAACCAATGGTCGCCTGCTGCAGGCCAAGCAGCAGGCCGAGGCGGCGAGCTCGCTGAAATCATCTGTGCTGGTCTCGGTCACGCACGATCTGTTGCAACCGCTGAATGCGGCGCGGCTGACGCTGTCCGCGCTGACCGAGATGGCAACCGAGTCCAAGAGCGTCGCGCTGACCGACCAGATCGATCGTTCGCTGGCGACGCTCGAGGACATGCTGCGGACGCTGCTCGACATCTCCAAGCTCGATGCGGGCGTGCTCAGGCCCGAATTCGGACCGGTCGCGATCGCCTCGCTGTTCGAGCCGCTGGAGCAGGAATTTGTCGCGACCGCCGCCAAGCGCAATCTCGGCTTCCGGATCATGCCGTCGTCCGCGGTGGTTCGCTCCGATGCGCTGATGCTGCGGCGGATCCTGCAGAACCTTGTCGCCAATGCGCTGCGCTACACCCAGCGCGGCAGCGTACTGATGGGATGCCGGGCCAGGGGCGATGACATCTGCATCGAGGTGCACGACACCGGGCCGGGCATTCCGGAAGCGCAGCGCGAAGCCATCTTCGTCGAGTTTCAGCGCGGCGAGACCAGCGCCGGCGACAAGGCCGGCATCGGGCTTGGTCTTTCGATCGTGCGCCGGTTTGCCGATCTGCTCGGCCATGACATCAGGCTGAGCTCGCGCGCCGGCAAGGGCTCGGTGTTCTCGGTCACCGTGCCCCGCACCCAGGATCCGGTTGCGATCCCGGTGCGCGAGCAGGCCAGCGTCGACTATCGCTATGGCGGCATGGAGGGCGCCAAGATCCTGCTGATCGAGAACGACCTCTCGAGCGCCGAGGGGCTCGCCCATTTGCTGGAGAAATGGGGCTGCGACGTCGCGGTGACGATCTCCAAGACCGAGGCGCTCGAGCGCATCCACGCGCTCGACGGCATTCCCGATGCCATCATCGCCGATCTGCATCTCGACAATGGCGAGACCGGCATTCAGGCCGTCGATGTGATCCGCGGCGCCATCAACGCCAAGGTTCCGGCGATCATCGTGACCGCCGACTACTCGGCCAAGGCCGCCTCCGACGTATCGGCCTTCGGCCATGAGCTGTTGAAGAAGCCGATCAAGCCCGCCGAGATGCGCTCGCTGCTGTCGTTCCTGCTGGCGGCGGAGCAGTCGGGCGCGCGGTTATGATCAAAGCGTTTTCGAGCGAAGTGGATACCGGTTCGCGTGAAGAAAACGCGTCAGACAAGAACTTAGAGCCCCGTTCCGATTCCATCGGAACGGAAAAGGCGCTAGTCGCCATGCGACGACGGCGCGGCCGTCACCGGCGCGTGGTCGTGCTTGCCGAAGTCGAGCTTCGACAGCGCGATGATGGCCTCGGTGCGGCTGCGCACGCCGAGCTTGCGCAGGATCTCCGAGACATGCACCTTCACGGTGGTGACCGAGATATCGAGCTCATAGGCGATGTGCTTGTTCTGCAGGCCGCGGCAGATCATGTCGAGCACGCGAAGCTGCTGGGCGGTGAACTGGCCGAGCTGCTGCACCAGCTCGCGCGTCTCGGCCTGGGCCTTCCGCGCGGTGGCGGTATCGCGGAAGCGCGTCGGCAGGCACACCGCGCCTTCGAGGATGCCGCGCAACAGCCGCGCCAGCTCGAGCTTCGGCGTCGACTTCGGGATGTAGCCGGAAATGCCGAGCGAGATCGCGCCGCCGACAATCCGGGGATCGTCATGCGCCGACACGATCACGAGCGCGCTGCGCGGCGCGGCGGCGCGCACCCGGTAGGCACCGAGCAGGCCCGTGGTCCCGGGCATCGACAGATCGAGCAGGATCAAATCGAGGCCGTCGCGCGCGGCGATCACATCCAGCGCACCGTCGATCGAGGTCGCCTGCAGTACCTCGGCATCGGGAAATTCGGCCCCGATCACGCCGATCAGGGCGGCACGGAACAGCGGGTGATCCTCGACGATCAGCAATCGAGGCGCACCCGCCTTGCCGGGCGGCGGCTCGTCCGCCAGGGGCGCGGTCGTGGTCAATGCTGCGCCGTCCTCCCTCGGATGCTCATGACAGCCATTGTGCGCGCGACGTTATCTCAAAGTCGGTTGGCAGCCTATAGGCAGGATATCCAATGCGCCCGCCTCGCAGTGCAGCACGGCTAGGGCGCCTTCTCCGCCTTTGCGCCCGAACAGGCCTCCGGGACCGGAAGCGGAATCTTGCCAAGCTCGATGATCGCCTTGTTGCGGCTGAACAGCTTCAGCTTGCGCAGGATCTCGGTCACATGCGCCTTCACGGTGGATTCCGCGAGCTTGAGCTCGGCGGCGATCTCGCGGTTCTGCAGGCCGCGGATGATCAGATGGAGCACGCGAATCTGCTGCGGCGTCAGCTTCTGAATGCGTTCGCGCAGCGTCCGCGCCGTCTCGGACTGTTCCAGCGCGCCGACCGCGACGAAATCCCGCGGCGCCGAGACCGACCCGCTCAGCACGCGCGCGATCGCCTGCGAGAGCTCGCCGAGCGAGGTCGACTTCGGCAGATAGCCGACCGCGCCCATCTCGAGCGCCTCGCGGATGGTGTGCTTGTCCTCTTCGCTCGAGACGATCGCGATCGGCAGCCGCGGATACCGATCCCTGATCTTCTGGAAGCCGGAGAAGCCGACCACGTCGGGCAGCAGCAAGTCGAGCAGCGCCAGGTCGATATTCGGCTCGCTGGCAAGGATGCCAAGCGCCCCCTTGATCGAGGTGGCCTCATAGATCCGGGCATCGGGATGCGAGATGCGGATGGCGTTGCCAAGCGCCTCCCCGAATAGGGGGTGATCGTCGATGATCAGGAACCCCATCATGAGGACCCTCGCACGGCTCAAGCCTCCGTTCCGATTGGATCGGAACGAGGCTCTCGATTCATATTCTGACGCGTTTTCTTCACGCGAACCGGTATCCACTTCGCTTGAAAACGCTCCTCTTGCGAATCGCAGCTTCTAGTTTGATCCGCCGGTATCCTGCACGCTCTGCAGATAGACATATACGTTTCTGAGCTCGTCGTCGTTGAAGACGTCCTTCCAGGCCGGCATGCCCTTGGCCGGCCGCCCGTCATGGACCGTCTTCCAGAATGTCGATTCCATGTCGTCAGCATAGCGCTTCTTGAGCAGCCTGAGATCGATCTTTCGCTCGGCCTGCACCGCGTCCGGGCCGTGGCAATGCGCGCAGGTTCCGTTGAAGACCTCCCGCCCGGCGGTGGCATCCCCCTTGGCGTCCCCTTTGGCATCGCCTGCGGTCGCGGCGGTCTGAACCGGTTTCTCGGCCGCGGCCGCCTGCCCGACCGTGACGGGCTCGCTGGCGCCGACGGACGACGTCGCCGCCCGGTCGGCCTCGCCGAACTTCACCGGTGCGCCGTTCGGCACGCCATATTTGGCAAACAGGGCGGAAATCTCCGGCTGCAGTGACGGCAGCACGCCGTCGACTTCATCGCGCAGCGCACCGGACGCCTTGGCGAAACCGATCGCGGTCGCCCAGAGCAGGCCCTCGCCTTCGGTCGGCACGATCTGATATTTGTCGCCGTAGCTGGTCTTGTTGAGCCAACCGGCCACCGGCGCCCAGATGAAGGCGATGTCGGCCTTGCCCTGCTCGAGGGCCGCCATGCCCTCCTCCGGGCTGAGCACGGTCACCTTCCGGATGTCGTCGCGCAGCGCGAGCAGGTTCTGCGGCGTCGATTGATACTGCACCGCAACCCGCAATCCCCTGAGGTCGTCGATGCCGGCAAGCTTGCGATCCTTGCTGCCGACCAGTGCATAGCCTTCATGGGCGATCGGCTTCGAGAAGATCACCGCCGGGCCCATGAAATCGTCGATCAACGGCAGGCCGACCATGGCGTCGCACTGCTTGCTGAGCAGCGTCTCCCGCACGGTGCGCTTGCCGAAATAGGACTTGTACCAATTGGTGCTCACCGTCCGGCCGAGCTTCTGCGCCACCGCCTGGCCGATCTCGAGATAGAGGCCGGGCTTGCCCGGGTCGTCGCTCGAGAACGGAAGATTGGTGGGGTCGGCGCAGAGCCGCAGCGGCGGCTTTGCCTCGCCGGCGCCGGCCGCCAGGGCCGGCGCCATCAGCAGGGCGGAGAGCAGCACGGTCCGGATTGCATGTTCCAACCGCGTGTTGCGCGAGGGGGTGCGCAGTTCGTTTCGGGCGATGCAAGACACGGACAATGCTGCCTCCTTGACGATCGTTACTGCAGGGCGAACACGAACAGCGAGCCGCCTTCGGGCGCCGCGGCGACCATCTTCTTGCCGATGTCACCGAGGAAGGCGGGCAGCGCCGCGGTGCGTCCGACCACGATCGCGACATACTGCTTGCCGTCGACCGAATAGGTCACCGGACCTGCGCCGATGCCACTGCCGAGGTTCTTGCTCCACAGCACCTTGCCGTTCTTGGCATCGATGGCGCGGAAGTCGCCGTGCAGATTGCCCGAGAACACCAGATTGCCGCCGGTCGTCAGCGTGCCGCCGTTGAAGGGCAGGTCTTCCTTGATGCTCCACACCTTCTTGTTGGCGATCGGATCCCAGGCCACGAGTTCGCCGAGGAAGCCGCCGGGGCCCGGCTTGGTCGGGAATTCGGCGCCGAGATAGAACACGCCACGCTTGTAGTTCACGTCAGAGACCGACCAGTCCATGCAGACATTGTTGCTCGGGATGTAGACGAGGCCGGTCTGCGGGTTGAACGACATCGGCTGCCAGTTCTTGCCGCCGATCAGGTTCGGGCAGATGTCCTTGGCGGGATGGCCCGGGCCCGGACGCTTGTCCGGATCCTCCTCCGCCCGCATCGTGTTGATGTCCCACTTCTTGGCCCAGTTGGCGAAGACGTATTTCTCCGCGGAGATCATCTTGCCGGTCTCGCGGTTGGCCACGAAGAAGAAGCCGTTGCGGTCCGCCTTCATCAGTACGGGCGTCTCGGTGCCCTTGATCTTGAGGTCGGCGAGCAGCAGCTCGTTGACGCCGTCATAGTCCCAGGCGTCGGCCGGCGTGCCCTGGATGTGCCACTTGATCTTGCCGGTATTGGGATCGATCGCCAGCGTCGAGGCCGTGTAGAGGTTGGTCAGCTTGCCGAAATTGCCGTCGCCGGTGGAGCGCACCGCAGTGTTCCACGGCCCCGGATTGCTGGTACCCCAGTAAACCGTGTCAGACTTGGCGTCGTAGGAGCCGACCAGCCAGGCAGCGCCGCCGCCATGCAGCCCGGTGTCGCCCTTCCAGGTGTCGCTGCCGGGCTCGCCCGGCGCCGGCACCGTGTGGGTCTGCCAGAGCAGCTTGCCGTCCTTGAGCGAAAAGGCCTGCAATGCGCCGCGGACGCCATATTCGCCGCCGCCGAAGCCGGTGATGACCTTGTCGCGGACGATGAGCGGCGGCGAGGTGATGACCGAGCCCTGCTTGTAGTCGACGACCGTCGAGGTCCAGAGCTCCTTGCCGGTCTCGGCGTCGAGCGCGGTCAGCTTGCCGTCGAGCCGCCCGACGAAGATCTTGCCGTCGGCATAGGACACGCCACGATTGTTGACGTCGCAGCAGGCGTATTGGAGCACGTCATCCGGAATGTCGGGCTGCCAGGTCCATTTGCGCGCGCCGGTCGCGGCATCGATCGCATAGACGTATTTCGGACCCCACGACGTCGACACATACAGCGTCTTGCCGATCACCACCGGCGACGACTCGTTGGAGCGGAGCGAAGCCAGCGACAGCGAGTAGACCAGCTGCAGCTTGCCGGCGTTCTCGGAGTTGATCTGCTTCAACGGGCTGAAGCGCGTATTGCCGTAGTCGTGGCCGGCGATTGCCCATCCATTCGGATCGGACGCCGCCTTCACGACGGAATCATTCGCTTTCGAGGCACCAATGCCTGCCAGCACCATGGCGACCAGCGACACGCCGGCAAAGAAAATCCCGCTCCTCAGCTTCATTGGCTTCCTCCAATATGGTTTTGTTGCCGCGATGGATGCATCGCGCGCCCGGATCGCTACCGAATTTCATGAACCAGCGATCTTCTGCCGCTGCGTCGGCGATGAAAATGACAGCAACGCCTTTGCGTCGTTATAGGCGGAAGGTAGTAGCGATCGCGGCGACGATTTTTGCGCGCCGCAGGCTCCAGCGGATTGCCGAAAACCGCTTGCGCCGCCGGGCAATTTCGTCGCGCCGGAGTGCGCCGCCGGCAGCTTGCAAATTGCCCATTGAACGGCTGCCTGCTAGGATCAGAGCCACTGCCCGGCGCCTTCATGACAGGGCCGCGACTACGACTTTGATCGCGGTTACGACCCACATGAAGCGTGGTCTACTGGGCCCATAACGAAGCTATTGGGAGAGACGCGTGTCTACAGTCAAACTGACGGTAAACGGCAAGGCGGTCTCGGTCGACGTTGAGGACCGAACCCTCCTCGTGCACCTCTTGCGCGAAAACCTGAACCTCACCGGCACCCATGTCGGCTGCGATACCAGCCAATGCGGCGCCTGCGTCGTCCATGTCGATGGACGGGCGGTCAAATCCTGCACCATGCTGGCCGGCCAGGCCGCGGGCTGCAACGTCACCACGATCGAAGGCCTCGCCAAGGGCGACGAGCTGCACCCGATGCAGGCGGCGTTCCGCGACAATCACGGCCTGCAGTGCGGCTATTGCACCCCCGGCATGATCATGTCCGCGGTCGACATCGTGCACCGCCATGGCGGCAAGCTCGACGAGGAAACGGTTCGCCACGAGCTCGAAGGCAACATCTGCCGCTGCACCGGGTACCACAACATCGTCAAGGCGGTGCTCGACGCTGCCGGCCGCATGAAGGTTGCGCAGGCCGCCGAATAGCGCGCCACGCAGCGCGCATGATCAAGCTCACCACCGCCGGTCTCGATGGAAACGGCGGCAAATCGAATCTCCGGTCGGGAGGACTAGACAATGGGTGTTGAAGGAATTGGCGCACGTGTCGTGCGCAAGGAAGATCGCCGGTTTATCACCGGACAAGGACGTTACGTCGACGACGTCAAAATGGTCGGCATGAGCTACGCTCACTTCATTCGCAGCCCGCATGCACATGCCAAGGTCAAGGGCATCGATTCAGCCGAGGCCATGAAGATGCCCGGCGTGATCGCGGTGCTGACCGGACAGCAGATCGTCGACGACAAGGTCGGCAATTTGATCTGCGGCTGGGCCATCACCTCGAAGGACGGCTCACCGATGAAAATGGGCGCGTGGCCGGCGATGGCGCCGGAGACCGTGCGCTTTGTCGGACAGGCGGTCGCGGTCGTGATCGCCGAGACCAAGAACCAGGCCAGGGACGCCGCCGAAGCGGTCGTCGTCGATTACGAAGAGCTTCCCGCAGCGGCCGACATCAAGGCCGCGATCAAGCCGGGCGCGCCGCAGCTTCATCCCGAAGCCCCCGGCAACATCGTGTATGACTGGCATCTCGGCGACGAAGCCGCGGTCAAGGATGCGTTCAGCAAGGCCGCCAATGTGGTGACGCTCGACCTCACCAATAACCGCCTGGTGCCGAATGCGATGGAGCCGCGTGCGGCGATCGCGCATTACGACCAGGCCGAAGAGCACTATACGCTCTACACGACATCGCAGAACCCGCACGTCGCCCGCCTCGTGCTGTCGGCGTTCTACAACATCGCGCCCGAGCACAAGCTGCGCGTGATCGCGCCCGACGTCGGCGGCGGCTTCGGCTCCAAGATCTACATCTATCCCGAAGAGATGGTGGCGCTTTGGGCCTCGAAGAAGGTGGGTCGCCCGGTGAAGTGGACCGGCGACCGTTCCGAAGCCTTCCTCACCGACGCGCACGGCCGCGACCATGTCTCGAAGGCGGAGTTGGCGTTCGACAAGGACAACAAGATCCTTGGCCTGCGGGTGAAGACCCACGCCAATTTCGGCGCCTATATGTCGCTGTTCTCCTCGGCGGTGCCGACCTATCTCTACGCGACGCTGCTGTCGGGCCAGTACGTGATTCCGGCGATCTATGCCGAGGTGATCGGCGTCTACACCAACACCACGCCGGTCGACGCCTACCGCGGCGCCGGCCGTCCCGAGGCGAGCTATCTGATCGAGCGCATGATGGAGACGGCGGCGCGGCAGTTGAAGGTCGATCCGACCGAGCTGCGCAAGAAGAACTTCATCACCCAGTTCCCGTATCAGACGCCTGTGATCATGGCGTATGACATCGGCGACTTCCACGCCTCGATCGATGCCGCGATGAAGGCGATCGACTATGCCGGCTTCCCGGCCCGCAAGGCCAAGGCCAAAGCCGACGGCAAGCTGCGCGGCATCGGCATCTCCTGCTACATCGAGGCCTGCGGCATCGCGCCGTCGAAGGCGGTCGGCAGTCTCGGCGCCGGCGTCGGCCTGTGGGAGTCGGCTGAGATCCGCGTCAACCCGGTCGGCACCATCGAGGTGCTCACCGGTTCGCACAGCCACGGCCAGGGCCACGAAACGACGTTCTGCCAGATCATCGCAGAGCGGCTCGGCGTGCCGATCAGCCAGGTCTCGATCGTCCATGGCGACACCGACAAGGTGCAGTTCGGCATGGGCACCTACGGCTCGCGCTCGCTCGCAGTCGGCGGTACGGCGATCGTGAAGGCGATGGAGAAGGTGGAAGCCAAAGCCAAGAAGATCGCGGCGCATGCGCTCGAGGCGTCCGAGAGCGACATCGTGATCGAGAACGGCGAGTTCAAGGTCACCGGCACCGACAAGTCGATCGCGCTGCCGATGGTCGCGCTCGCCGCCTATACCGCGCACAACCTGCCTGATGGCATGGAGCCCGGGCTGAAGGAGACGGCGTTCTACGACCCGACCAACTTCACCTTCCCGGCCGGCGCCTATATCTGCGAGCTCGAGGTCGATCCGGGCACCGGCAAGACTTCCTTCGTCAACTTCGTGGCGGCGGACGATTTCGGCCGGCTGATCAACCCGATGATTGTCGAGGGCCAGGTCCATGGCGGCCTTGCGCAGGGCATCGGCCAGGCGCTGCTCGAGGGCGCGGTCTATGACGACACCGGTCAGCTCGTGACCGCGTCCTTCATGGACTACACCATGCCGCGTGCCGACGACCTGCCGTCGTTCCAGCTTTCCCACACCACGACGCTGTGTCCGGGCAACCCGCTCGGCGTCAAGGGCTGCGGCGAAGCCGGCGCGATCGGCGCCTCTGCTGCGGTGATCAACGCGATCACCGACGCCATCGGCAACAACAAGCTGGAAATGCCGGCGACGCCCGATCGCGTCTGGCACGCCATTCACGGTTGAGGGAGGAAGAGCCATGTATGAGACAAATTATCACCGCGCTTCCTCGGTCGCTGACGCCGCCGCAACCTTCGCCAAAGGCGCGGAATCAAAATTCCTCGCCGGCGGACAAACCCTGCTCCCGGTGATGAAGCAGCGTCTTGCTTCGCCTTCGGACGTGATCGACCTCTCCAAGGTGCAGGAGATGATCGGCATCGAGGTTTCGGGCGACACTGTCACCATCAAGGCCGCGACGCCGCATTACGATGTGGCGCAAAGCGACGCCGTGCAGAAGGCGATCCCGGCGCTTGCCAATCTGGCGTCGGAGATCGGCGATCCCGCCGTGCGCTATCGCGGCACGATCGGCGGCTCGCTCGCCAACAACGACCCGGCGGCGGATTATCCGGCAGCGGTGCTGGCGCTCGGCGCGACGGTCAAGACCAACAAGCGGTCGATCGCGGCGGAGGACTTCTTCAAGGGCCTGTTCACGACGGCGCTCGAGGATGGCGAGATCATCACCGCGGTATCGTTCCCGGTGCCGGCCAAGGCGGGCTACGCGAAATTCCCGAACCCGGCCTCGCGCTTCGCACTGACCGGCGTGTTCGTCGCCAAGACCAAGTCGGGCGACGTCCGCGTTGCCGCAACCGGCGCGTCGCAGAGCGGCGTCATGCGGGTCGCGCCGATCGAGCAGGCGCTGAAGGCGAACTGGGCGGCCTCGGCGCTCGACAGCGTGACGATCCCGGCGAGCGGCCTGCTCGCCGACATCCACGGCTCGGCAGACTATCGCGCGAACCTGATCAAGGTGATGGGGCAACGCGCGGTGACCGCTGCCGGCTGATAGCGCCTAAACACAAGTCCGGAGCGGCGCGCAGCGATGCGCGCCGTTCGCGTTTTACCGCCGCTCCAAGGCAAAAGACGCTTGCCACATCCCGCATTAGGCGAGACAATTTAGCTAATCAGCTAATTAAAAATACCGTCCCACGGACGGCTGGGAGAACGCATGAAGTTCGGCACCAAGCCAGCCGTGACATCCCAGCCGCCTAGCCCCCGCAACCAACGGAATAACAACGTGCTCGATAAACCCGCCTCCCAGACCGCCGCTCGCACCTCGGGCCCGCTCGCCGGCTTCCGCATCGTCGAATTCGCCGGCATCGGCCCCGGCCCGTTCGCCTGCATGCTGCTCGCCGACATGGGCGCCGAGGTCATCACGCTCGATCGGATCGGCGCGGGCAAGAATCTGAAGGCGGTCGCAACCCGCGGCCGCAAGGTCATCGAGCTCGACCTCAAGAACAAGGCGGCGATTGCCGAAGTGCTCGACCTACTCGGCCATGCCGACGCGCTGATCGAGGGCTTTCGTCCCGGCGTGATGGAGCGCCTCGGCCTCGGCCCCGACGTCGTGCTCGCGCGCAATCCAAGACTGGTCTATGGCCGCATGACCGGCTGGGGCCAGGAAGGCCCGCTGGCCAATGCCGCCGGCCATGACATCAACTACATCTCGATCACGGGTGCGCTGGCTGCGATCGGCACCAAGGAGAAGCCAGTGCCGCCGCTCAACCTGGTCGGCGATTTCGGCGGCGGCGCGCTCTACCTCGTGGTCGGCGTGCTCGCCGCGCTGCTGGAAGCGCAGAAGTCCGGCAAGGGCCAGGTGGTCGATACCGCGATGTGCGACGGCGCGGCCTCGCTGATGTCGATGTTCTACGACATGGCCGCGCAGGGCCGCTGGAGCAGCGGCCGCGACCAGAATTTCCTGGATGGCGGCGCGCATTTCTACGGCGTCTACGAATGCTCCTGCGGCAACTTCATCTCGATCGGCTCGATCGAGCCGCAGTTCTACGCGCTGCTGCGCAAGCACGCCGACCTGACCGACGCCGATTTCGACGCGCAGATGGACCGCAAGGCCTGGCCGGCGCTGAAGGAGAAGCTGACCCGGGTGTTCAAGCGCAAATCGCGCGCGGACTGGTGCACGATCATGGAAGGCACCGACATCTGCTTCGCGCCGATCCTGACCATGGAGGAAGCCCCCAAGCATCCGCACATGGCGGCCCGCCAGGTGTTCGTCGAACGCCACGGCGTCACCCAGCCCGCCCCCGCGCCGCGCTTCTCGCGTACGCCGTCGGCAATCCGCGAGCCGGAGTTGGCGAGCATTGGCGATGTGACGGCTGAGTGGAAAGCGGGGAAGTAATTCACCGTCGTCCCGGCGAAGGCCGGGACCAATTACCCCAAATGCCGGCTATTGTGCGACGTTGGGGCCGCGATCCCTCCTACAACTAGACTCGGTGGTTATGGGTCCCGGCCTTCGCCGGGACGACGACTGAGAGTTTTGAGCGAACGCGCTCCCCTCCAAGGGCCTACGCCGCGTGATCGACCTTGAGCACGCCGCGGCGGATCTGGTCTTCCTCGATCGATTCGAACAGCGCCTTGAAGTTGCCTTCGCCGAAGCCGTCGTCGCCCTTGCGCTGGATGAACTCGAAGAAGATCGGCCCGATCGCGTTCGCCGAGAAGATCTGCAGCAGCACCTTGGTCTGGCCGCCGTCGACCACGCCCTCGCCGTCGATCAGGATGCCGTTGGTCCGAAGCCGGTCGACGTCCTCGCCGTGCTTGGGCAGGCGGGCGTCGATCCGCTCGAAATAAGTGTCGGGCGGCGACGGCATGAACGGCAGGCCGTCGGCGCGCAACCTCTCGACCGTCGTGTGGATGTCGCGCGCGCCGCAGGCGATGTGCTGGATGCCCTCGCCGCGATAGACGTTGAGATATTCCTCGATCTGACCGGAATCGCCGGCGTCCTCATTGATCGGGATCCGGATCTTGCCGTCCGGGCTGGTTAGCGCGCGGGAGAACAGGCCGGACGCGCGGCCTTCGATATCGAAAAAGCGGATCTGGCGGAAGTTGAACAGCTTTGCATAGAAGCCGGTCCAGACATCCATCCGGCCGCGATGGACGTTGTGGGTGAGGTGATCGACGTAATACAGGCCCGAGCCTGCGGGGCGCGGGTTGGCCGCGCCAAGCCATTCGAACTCGCCATCATAGGCCGAACCCTTGGCGCCGTAGCGGTCGACGAAATAGAGCAGGCTGCCGCCGATGCCCTTGATCGCGGGCACATCGAGCGCCTTGGCTTTGGACGCGACATCCGCCGGCTCGGCGCCGAGCGCGATCGCGCGCTCATAGGCATGCTTCGCGTCGACGACGCGGAACGCCATCGACGGCGCGCAGGGGCCGTGCGCGGCGACGAAGTTGAAGCCGTGGCTACCCGGCTCCTCATTGACGAGATAGTTGATGTCGCCCTGGCGATAGACCGTGATTGCCTTGGTCCGGTGGCGGGCAACTGCGACAAAGCCCATCAGCTTGAAAAGCGCGTGCAGCTCGGCCGGATTCGGGTGGGCGTATTCGACGAACTCGAAGCCGTCGGTGCCCATCGGGTTCTCGGTGCTGATCTCGGCCGGCGGTGCATCGTGCGGAAACGGACCCATGGCGATAACTCCCTGATTTGCCTGGAAATCAATTTCCGTCACTTGCTCCGCAATGTGCGTGCAAAATAGGCCCCATGTTGTTATTCTTGCGCACGATCCGTGCATAAAATGGACATTATGCGCATGCCAGAAGTCGATGCCTTCGACCTGAAAATGCTCGCCGCGCTGCAGGACGACGGCCGGCTGACCAACCAGCAGCTGGCCGACCTGGTCGGGCTGTCGGCATCGCAATGCTCGCGGCGACGGATGCGGCTGGAGGAGGAGAAGGTCATCGCCGGCTACCACGCCGAGCTCGCCGGCGAAGCGCTCGGCTTCGGCCTGATCGCCTTCATCCACATCACGCTGGCGACCCACTCGCCCGACAACGCCAAGCGGTTTCGCGAGCTGGTCAACCGCGTCGACGATATCCAGGAAGCCTACGCACTGACCGGGGATGCCGACTACGTGCTCAAGGTGATGCTGCGCGACCTCAAGAGCCTGTCCGACATCGTCAACAACGTGCTGATGCCACACCAGAGCGTGGCCCACGTGCGCTCGTCGATCGTGCTCGACCGCCTGAAGGAGAGCACCAGGCTGCCGCTGAAAGCGCTACAGGCGTGATGGCTCGAATCGAGGGAAATCCGCCATTCGCTTTTGCGGCACCACTTGCGATCATTCCAGCAACGGCAAGAGAGACGAACCATGGCGCTGCAGCTGCGACCGAACTGCGAATATTGCGACAAGGACCTGCCACCCAGCGCAACCGACGCGCGGATCTGCTCCTATGAATGCACGTTCTGTGCGGATTGCGCCGAGACCAAGCTCGGCAATGTCTGCCCGAACTGCGGCGGCGGCTTCGCGCCGCGGCCGATCCGCCCGGCCAAGCCGTGGCGGGCGGGTGTCTGCACCGTGAACCAGCCGCCGTCCGACAAGCGGGTGCATCTGAAATACAGCCTCGAGGACGTCGCGGCGAATACCGCGCGGCTGAAGGATGTCAGGCCCGAGGAGCGGTGAGACTCACTCGTCATTGCGAGCGAAGCGAAGCAATCCATTCTCTCCATGACGCGGATGGATGGATTGCTTCGTCGCTTCAGCGCAAAATTGCTTTGCAATTTTGTCGCGAGCTCCTCGCAATGACGGCCCCGCTGTCGGGCTCCTTCCCCCTGAAAGGGGGAAGGTGGGATGGGGGTCAGCCGCGGGCGCCGGCGTTCGCGGAGAGAGCGGATCCCCACCCGGTTTGCTGCGCAACCGACCTCCCCTTTTTCAAGGGGAGGTGAAGCAGCGGAATACGCGGAGAGCTACTCCGCCGCGATGATGGTGCCTTCGACCTCGCCGAAGCCGACGCGATAGCCGTCGCCCTGGCACCAGCCGCGCATCACCAGTGAATCGCCATTTTCAAGGAACGAGCGCGTGACGCCGCTGGCGAGCTCGACCGGCTCGGTGCCGTTCCAGCTGATCTCCAGGAGACTGCCGCGCTGATGCTTTTCGGGGCCGGAGATCGTGCCGCTGCCCAGGAGATCGCCGACATTCATCGCACAACCGCTGGAGGCGTGGTGCACCAGCTGCTGTACCGACGACCAGTACATGTATTTGAAGTTGGTGCTGCAGATCGTCTTCGCCTCGTTCATCGCGCCGCCGCGCAGCGCGACGTCGAGCTGCATGTCGTAGTTGTTCGGCTGGGTCTGCTTCAGGTACGCGAGCGGCTCCGGCTGCTGCGCCGGGCCTTGCATGCGGAACGACTCCAGCGCCTCGCGCGTCACCACCCACGGGCTGATCGAGGTCGCGAACGCCTTGGCCTGGAACGGGCCGAGCGGCACGTACTCCCACTGCTGGATGTCGCGCGCGCTCCAGTCGTTGAGGATGACGAAGCCGAAGATCATCTCCTCGGCCTGCTTCTCCGTGAGCATTTCGCCCATCGGCGAGGCCTGGCCGACCACCACGCCCATCTCGAGCTCGAAGTCGAGCCGCTTGCAGGCGCCGAAGCTCGGCACCTCAGCAGTCGGCGGCTTCAGCTGGCCGCGCGGACGCCGCACCTTGGTGCCTGACACGACGACAGTCGAGGCGCGGCCGTTATAGCCGATCGGCATATGCAGCCAGTTCGGCTGCAGCGCATTGTCCTTGCCGCGGAACATAACGCCGACATTGGTGGCGTGCTCCTTCGACGAATAGAAATCGGTGTAGCCCGAGACCGCAAACGGCATGTACAGCCTGACGTCAGTCATCGGCACCAGCGCCCGCGCCCGCAATTCCCTGTTGTCGCGCAGCTCCGGATGATCCGAGCGCAACAGCTCGCTGATCCGTGCCCGCGTCGCCGACCACACTTTCGGCCCGAGCGCCATGAAGGCGTTGAGCGACGGCTGCGAGAACACGCCGAGCGGCCCGACATCGAGCCGCGAGTCCTGCTCGAGCTCCCAGAGGTCGAGCACATAATCGCCGATTGCAACGCCGACGCGCGGCGCAAGGCCATCCTTCGACGAGAACACGCCGTAAGGCAGGTTCTGGATCGGGAAGTCGGAGGTCGGGGCGACGTCGATGAAGGAGCGGAGCTTTGGGTCGTTGGGGTGGGTCATCGTTTTCTCGATGCAATATTGTGGTGCCACTTTAGCCACCCTCCCCTGGAGGGGGAGGGTCGGCTCGCATGGAGCGAAGCGAAATGCGAGACGGGGTGGGGTGATCCCTCCACTCGGGTACCGCCTCAAAGGAGAGACTGTCACCCCACCCCGCCGCTCATTTCATTCGCGTCGACCCTCCCCCTTCAGGGGAGGGTAAGATCACGGCTTGTTCGGGTCGAACTTCTTCTCCAACCCTTTCCAGCAATCCGAGTAATCGTCCTGCAGCGTCGACGACTTCGCCGCATGCTCGGTCACCCGCTGCGGAAAGCGGGTCTCGAACATGAAGGCCATCGTGCCGGTCAGCTTCACCGGCTTAAGCTCGCTGTTGCTGGCGTGCTCGAAGGCTTCACGGTCGGGGCCGTGCGGCAGCATGCAATTGTGCAAGCTGATGCCGCCGGGCACAAAGCCCTGCGGCTTGGCGTCGTAGACGCCGTAGATCAGCCCCATGAACTCGGACATGATGTTCATGTGGTACCACGGCGGACGGAAGGTGTTGTCGGCCACCATCCAGCGCTCCGGGAAGATCACGAAGTCGATATTCGCGGTGCCCGCGGTCTCCGACGGCGAGGTCAGCACCGTGAAGATCGAAGGATCGGGATGATCGAAGGCGATCGCGCCGACCGGCGAGAAGGTGCGCAGATCGTATTTGTAGGGCGCGTAATTGCCGTGCCAGGCGACCACGTCGATCGGCGAATGCGGCAGCGTGGTCTTGAACAGCGAGCCGCCCCACTTGACGTAGAGCTCGGTCGGCGTGTCCTTGTCCTCGTAGCTAGCCACCGGCGTCAGGAAGTCGCGCGAATTGGCGAGGCAATTGGCGCCGATCGGGCCGCGCTCGGGCAGCGTGAACGCGCCGCCGTAATTCTCACAGAGATAGCCGCGCGCCGGGCCGCCGGGAATTTCGACGCGGAATTTGACGCCGCGCGGGATCACCACGATCTCGCCCGGCTCGGCGTCGATGCGGCCGAACTCGGTGACGAGGCGCAGATTGCCCTGCTGCAGCACGAACATCATCTCGCCATCGGCATTGTAGAAATGCTGATCGATCATCGATTTGGTGATGAGATAGATGTGTGCGGCCATGCCGGCCTGGGTGTTGGCATCACCCGCCGTGGTCATGGTCTGCACGCCCTGCAGGAAGGTCATGTCCTCCTTCGGGATCGGCGCGGGGTCCCAGCGCAGCTGTGCGATCGGCATGTCGTATTCGTGGCACGGCGCGGTGCGCCACAGCCCTGCATCGGCCTTGGCGAAGCGGCCGGAATGCCGCACCGACGGGCGGATGCGATACAGCCAGGAGCGCTCATTGGTGCCGCGCGGCGCCGTGAACGGCGAGCCGGACAATTGCTCGGCATAGAGCCCGTAGGCGCAGCGCTGCGGCGAGTTGCGCCCCATCGGCAGCGCGCCGGGCAAGGCCTCGGTCTCGAAGCTGTTGCCGAAGCCGGACATGTAGCCCGGGGTGACTTGCCCTGAGCTGCGGACGATCTGGTCAGGCGAGGTATTGATGTTCATCACTATCCTCCTTGCAGGGCGGCCCACATTTCCTGGTCGCGCTTGTCGGTCCAGATCACGGGATCGTCGATCCCGGACGCCTCGTCATAGGCGCGCGAAACGTTGAACGGCAGGCAGTGCTCGTAGATCGCAAACTTCGAGAACTTCGGATCCATCACCTCGCGCGTTGCCGCCATCGATTCCTTCAGGCTGCGACCCTTGGCGACGGACGATTCGGCGGCGCCGTAGAGCGTGGTGACGAAATCGCGGGTCATCGCGATCGCATCGCGCCCGGTGGCGAGGCCCTTCAGCGCGTCGCCGCGGCCTGGCGCGATCGCCTTCGGATTGAAGGCGCGGATCTCGTTCAAGGTCGTCGGCCATTCGCGCAGATGCGCATCGCCGCAATAGCAGGCCGAGTGATATTCGATCAGATCGCCGGAGAACATCACCTCGGCATCCGGCACCCAGGCGACGATGTCGCCCGAGGTATGGCCGGCGCCGAGCTGCATCAGCCGCACCTCGCGCTTGCCGAGATAGATCGACATCTCGCCTTCGAAGGTCAGCGTCGGCCAGGTCAGGCCGGGAATGCTCGCGGCATCCTGGAACAACCGCGGGAAGCGGCCATATTCAGAATCCCAATCCTGCTGGCCGCGCTCCTCGATCAGGCGATAGGTTTCCTGCGAGGCCACGATGCCCTGCGCGTGATAGGCGGAGGCGCCGAGCACCCGCACCGCGTGATAATGCGACAGCACGACATATTTGATCGGCTTGTCGGTGACGGTCTTGACCCGCTCGATCACCTTGTTCGCCATCGCCGGCGTCGCCTGCGCGTCGAACACCAGGCAGCCGTCGTCGCCGACGATCACGGCGGTGTTGGGATCGCCCTCGGCGGTGAAGGCGTAGAGATCGGTGCCGATCTCCGAGAAGGTGACCTTCTTCTCCGCGAGATCCGTGGTCGATGCGAAACCTTTGGCCATCAGTTCAATCCTGTCCGTTTGCTCAGTGCTATTGTTGTTGCTGTTGCTGCTGTTGCTGCTGGCTGGCGTCCGGCATCCGCCGCTTCGCCAGCGCGATCGCCTCGCGCAGCACGTCGAGATCGCCGATATGGTTGGCGAGCACCAGGACCAGCGCGGCATCGAGATCGGCGCTCTGCGCCTCGGTGAGGCCGCGATGCGCCTCGACGATGGCGCGGAAGGCGTCATCGGGCTTTGCGAAGTTCGAACCGGTCGACAGCGCCATGACTGCTCCTCAGTTCAGGCCGGCGGCGCGCGCCAGCGCCGCATCAAGCGCCGGCCGCGCCGCGTTGCGGAAGCGGGCCGCGACATAGCCGTCCGGCCGCAGCAGATAGGCGGTGCCGGGCTCGGCGTCGTAGCGCTTGCCGGCAAGGCCCTGCGCGTCGACCAGCCCATCCTCGCCGCCGATCCGGATGCTGCCGACGCCGTCGGGGACATCGACCGCAGCGCCATTGCCAAACTCCAGCAGCGTGAAGCGCGTTCCCTGTCTGATGAAAACATCGGTCAGGTAGGTGGAACCGCCGCCCTGCTCCGTCACCGGCGCATCCGGCATCGAGGCGCCCGGCCGCGGGCCGCCGCGCCAATCGTCGCGATCGCCGCTCGACAGCGGCGTGTCGTAGACCGACGGCACTGAGAGCCGCCCGCCATTGACCATGCGCTTGCCGAACTCGGTATCCTTGGCGAGCGACAGCACGGCTTGGCGCAGCCGCGCTTCCTGTTTCGTCACCGGCGCCATGAAGTCGGTCGAGCGAGTGGACTCGCGGATGTTCTCGTCCGCCGCCGCGCTGCGCTCGATGTGATAGCTTTCCAGCAAGCCCTCCGGCGACAGCCGGCGCAGCACGCGGTCGAGCTTCCACGCCAGATTCTCGGCGTCCTCGAGCCCGGAATTGGCGCCGCGCGCGCCGAACGGCGAGACTTGGTGGGCGGAATCACCGGCAAAGATCACCCGGCCGTGGATGAACTTGGCCATCCGGCGGCACTGGAACTTGTAGAGCGAGATCCATTCGAACTCGAACTTGTCATGGCCGAGCATGCGCTCGATCCGCGGCCGGACATTCTCGGGCTGCTTCTCGGCCACCGGATCGGCATCCGGATTGAGTTGCAGATCGATCCGCCAGATATCGTCTGGCTGCTTGTGCAGCAGCGCCGAGCGCCCGGCATGGAACGGCGGATCGAACCAGAACCAGCGCTCGGTCGGGAACGCCGCCGTCATCTTGACGTCGGCGATCAGGAACTGGTCCTCGAACACCTGGCCCGCGAACTCGGCACCGACCATCTGCCGCAGCGACGAGCGGGCGCCATCGCATGCGACGACAAAGGAGGCGTGCACTTGATAGGAGCCTTCAGGTGTAGAAATCGTCAGCGCAACGCCGTCGTTGCGGCTCTCCAGCGCGATCACCTTGTTGCGCCAGCGCAGGTCGATTTCAGGCAGTTGCCCGACCCGGTCGACCAGATAGGCTTCGGCGTAGAACTGCTGCAGGTTGATGAAGGCGGGCCGCTTGTGGCCTTCCTCGGGAAGCAAATTGAACTGGTAGAGCTGCGAGGCGCCGTGGAAGATCTTGCCGACGCTCCACACCACGCCCTTCGCGACCATGCGGTCGCCGACGCCGAGGCGATCCCAGAACTCCAGCGAGCGCTTCGAGAAGCAGATCGCGCGCGAGCCTTCGCCGATCCGGTCGGCATCGTCGAGCAGCACCACGCGCTGGCCGCGCTGCGCGAGATCGATCGCGAGCGACAATCCCACCGGCCCGGCGCCGACCACGACGACGGGATGCTCCGCGACGTTGGCGCCCGAGCGCTCCTGGTCGGGATGACGGCGATAGCCGAACTGGGTTTTGGCCTGTGCCGTGTTGGCGTGTGCCATTGCGTGACCCTGGATGTTTCCCTTGCGCCGCCGGCCTTTAATCTGTGGCTTGGGCTGCGGTCTTGTGTGACTGCTTGCGACCAGGACCTTGCGAGCCGGCCGCGACCTTGCTAAATTAGTCTCACTTGCAACTATCTTAAACCCCCAGTCGGGGCTGCCGTCAACTCAAATTGGAGGGATTTTTGGCACGGACCTCTGCAAGCCAGCCTCCGGCCCGCCCGCGCAGTGCCGTGGAAGCGGAGGTGCGCGACACGATCGCGCCGACGAAGAAGCGCCTCGATCTCTTCCATTTCATGCCGTTCCGCCTGAACCGGCTGGCGGCCGAGGTGTCCTCGGCGCTGTCGAGCGAGTATCAGGCGCGCTACGGCCTCGACATTCCGGAGTGGCGCGTGCTCGCAACGCTCGGCTTCCGCAGCGATCCCTGCAGCGCGCAGTATATCGCGCACTGCACACGCACCCATAAATCCACCATCAGCCGCGCGGTGTCGGCGCTGATGGAGCGCGAGATCGTCGAGCGCGTCGAGAACGCCGACGACCGCCGCGAATTCCGCCTGCGACTGACCAAAACGGGCCAGGCGCTCTACGAGGAACTGATCCCGCGCCTGCTGCGCAAGGAACAGGACATCCTGTCCTGCCTCTCCGCACAGGAACGCCGCGACCTCGGCCGCCTGCTCGGTAAGGTCGAGAGCAGCCTCGAGCTGGTGCAAACCAGTGAAGAGGCCGACGCCAAGGATTCGTATTAAACCCCACACTCCGCTGTCGTCCTGGCGAAAGCCAGGACGACGCTGGAGGTGACATCGCGCGCCGGTTCAACATGAGCCTACGCCCTGTCGAAACCCGTCATCCTGAGAGCCTGACTGAAAAATGGGGTGAGTGATCTCAGTGGGGTGTGATTCCATCGGATTTGCAAAGATTCG
>NZ_JASAUT010000087.1:0-24226 GCF_029952935.1 Bradyrhizobium sp. Mp19
TGCTGACGGTCCTCAATGCCATGATGCGAGACCGAAAGCCCTACCTGCAGACCAAACCAACATAACAGTTGCCGGCTCGCGCTGCGCTCGGCCGGGACGACAACGAGTGGAGTTCGCTCACGCCTTGTCGAGTTCGGCGAACACCTCGCGCGCGATGCGGAAGCTGTCGACGCCGGCTGGGATGCCGGCATAGATCGAGACCTGCATGAAGATCTCGCGGATTTCGTCGCGGGACACGCCGTTGGTCAGCGCGCCCTTGATGTGGGCCTTCAATTCGTACGGCCGGTTCAGGATCGAGATCATGGCGAGGTTGAGCATGCTGCGGGTCTTGCGCGGCAATTCCTCGCGGCCCCAGACGGCGCCCCAGCAATATTCGGTGACGAGTTCCTGGAATGGCTTGTTGAAGCTGTCCGAGTTCTTCAGCGCATTGTTGACATAGGCTTCGCCCAGCACCGCCTTGCGGATTTCGAGCCCCTTGTCGTGCGTTTTTTGGTCCATATCGCGTTCCTCATGCGTTAATGCGATGGTTCGGCCGGGACGTTACGGGGTCGCACCGCCGCAGTCACGCCTTCGTGTTATGCGTATTTCCCGGTGTGGGTTACGCCTTGGAACGGGTGCCTCAAAGCCGCCGCCGTGCTAGGCTGACCTGCCGGCTACCCCGGAGATTTTATTGAGCGGAGCCAATATCGATCCCTCTGACCCGTCACGCGCCGTCCGCGACAGCGATGCGGTCGCGCGGCTGAAACTGACAGAGGCTCTGCAGCGGGCAAGGTTCGCGATTGCGTGGGAACGGGCCTGGCCGCATCTGGCGCGGTTCCTGACGGTCGCAGGATTGTTCCTGGTCGCGTCCTGGGCCGGCCTGTGGCTGGTGCTGCCGTTTGTCGCACGCGTGGCCGGCGCCGGCCTGTTCGCGATTGCCGCGCTCGCGGCGCTGTCGCCGCTGGTGCGCTTCCGCTGGCCGAGCCGCGAGGAGGGGTTGAGCCGGCTCGACCGCGGCGCCGGCATCCGCCATCGCCCGGCGACCACGCTCTCCGACACGCTCACCAACAAGGACCCGTTTGCGCTGGCGCTGTGGCAAGCGCAGCGCGAGCGCACGCTGGCCTCGATCAAGCGCATCCGCGCCGGGTTGCCGCGGCCGCGCGTCTCGCTGCACGACCCCTGGGCGCTGCGCGCGCTGGTCATCGTGATGCTGGTCGCGAGCTATGTCGCCGCCGGCGACGAGCGCGGCCTACGGGTCGCCTCCGCATTCGACTGGAACGGCATCATGGCGCCGGCCAATGTCCGGGTCGATGCCTGGGTGACGCCGCCCAACTACACCGGCAAGCCGCCGATCATTCTGTCGAACGCCAACAAGGACGCCAACGCGGCCGACACCACCCCGCTCGCGGTTCCCGCCGGCAGCACGCTCCTGGTGCGCTCCAGCGGCGGCAGCATCGACGTCGTCGTCGGTGGCGGCGTCACCGAGGTCGCGCCGGACGGGCAGGCGCCCAAGGGTACCAACGAGCGGCATTTCAAGATCACCGGCGACGGCACCGCGCATGTCCGTGCGCCGGCTGGCCAGCCGCAGTGGAAATTCACCGCGACGCCGGACCGTCCGCCGTCGATTGCGCTCGCCAAGGATCCGGAGCGGCAGGCGCGCGGCGCGCTGCAGATGTCCTACCGGCTCGAGGACGATTACGGCGTCAGCGAAGCGCGCGCGCAGTTCGCGGCGCGGCCGACCGATGCGCCGAAGGAGGCCGACGGCAAGAAGGATGCCGACGGCAAGGCGGCGCAGCCGCGGCCGCTGTTCGAGCCGCCGCAATTCGCGCTGGTGCTGCCGAATGCGCGCACCCGCAACGGCGTCGGCCAGACCGTGAAGGACCTCAGTGAAGACCCCTATGCCGGCGCCGACGTGACCTTGACGCTGACGGCCAAGGACGAGGCCGGCAATGAAGGCAAGAGCGAGCCGTTCAACATGCGGCTGCCGGAGCGTCTGTTCACCAAGCCGCTGGCGCGCGCGCTGATCGAGCAGCGCCGTATCCTGGCGCTCGACGCCAACCAGAACGGCCAGGTGTTCGCCGCGCTCGAGGCGCTGATGATCGCGCCGGAAATGTTCATGCCGGAGACCGGCCATTACCTTGGTCTGCACACCGTGAGCCGGCAGCTCGAGGCGGCGCGCACCGACGACCAATTGCGCGAGGTCGTCGCCAGCCTGTGGTCGCTCGCCGTCACCATCGAGGACGGCAACATCTCGGACGTCGACAAGGCGCTGCGCGCGGCGCAGGACGCGCTCAAGCAGGCGCTGGAGCGCGGCGCGACCGACGAGGAGATCAAGAAGCTCACCGACAATCTGCGTGCGGCGCTGGACAATTTCCTGCGCCAGATGGTCGAGCAGTTCCGCAACAATCCGCAGCAGCTCGCCCGGCCGCTCGATCCCAATGCCAAGGTGCTGAGCCAGCAGGATCTCAAGAACATGCTCGATCGTATGGAGCGGCTGTCACGCTCCGGCGACAAGGATGCGGCGCGGCAGCTGCTCGAGCAGATGCAGCAGATGCTGGAAAACCTGCAGATGGCGCAGCCCAATCAGGGCGACGACGACATGCAGCAGTCGCTCAACGAGCTCGGCGACATGATCCGCAAGCAGCAGCAATTGCGCGACAAGACCTTCAAGCAGGGCCAGGATTCCCGCCGCGACCGCATGCGCGGCAAGCAGGGCGAGCAGTCGATGGGCGACCTGCAGCAGGACCAGCAGGCGCTGCGCGATCGCCTGAAGAAGCTGCAGGAAGAGCTCGCCAAGCGCGGCATGGGACCGGACCAGCGCGGCCAGAAGGGCCAGAAAGGTCAGGGTCAGAAGGGCGACCAGGCGCAGCAGGGCGATCAAGGCGGCGACCAGGGCGATGACGGCGATGATGGGCTCGACCAGGCCGATTCCGCGATGGGCGACGCCTCCGGGCGGCTGGGCGAGGGCAATGCCGACGGGGCGGTGGATTCGCAGGGCCGCGCGCTGGATGCGCTGCGCAAGGGCGCCCAGAGCCTTGCCGACGCGATGCAGCAGGGCGACGGCGACCAGCCGGGCGACAGCCCCGGCAACCGCGCCGGCCGCCAGCAGAGCGGCGGCAACCAGACCGATCCGCTCGGCCGTCCGTTGCATGGCCGCGAATTCGGCGACGACTACACGGTGAAGATCCCCGGCGAGATCGACGTGCAGCGCGTCCGCCGCATCCTCGAAGAGCTGCGCCGCCGCCTCGCCGATCCGTCGCGGCCGCAGATCGAGCTCGACTACATCGAGCGGCTGCTCAAGGATTATTGAGGCCCGCGCCTCGTCCTCGACTGTCGCCGCGAAAGCGGGTGACGGCATTCGAGAGACATCAACGCTGAATCGAACGGCCGTTGCAAGCTGGATGCCGCGCTTTCGCGGGCATGACGCGGAATCTGCACGACGGCTGTAAGCCGGCAGACGTCAGCTTCCGCGGGCGACGCACCTCGCGTTCCACTCGGCGTGATCGAGGCCGAGTGTTGTCCGCTCGATTCAGACAATTTCATTAAAATTGCAAGGTTCCCGTTGGCAGGCATTTAAGTCGCTTGCGTCACCTTACTTCGGAAAATTGGCAAGCGTCTCAGGAGAGCACATGAGGCACAGCCGTTTATTCATTGCTTCGTCATACCGGCCATTGGGTATTACTCGCCGGCACCAACATCAGACCAGCTTGGTTCGACACTTCGTTCGAGACCAGTCGGGCAGCTATGTCATCATTTCAGCGCTGCTCATGCCGGTCCTGGTCGGCACGGCAGGGCTCGGTACCGAAGTGGGATGGTGGTACTACAAACACAAGAACATGCAGAGCGCCGCCGACTCCGGCGCGGTCAGCGCCGCAACGGCGGCAAGTGCAGGCGCCGACCTTTTGTCCGAAGCCAACGCGGTTACGGCAAACTACGGTTACGCGAACGGGGCGAACAACGTCACGGTCACGGTCAATCAACCGCCGAAAACCGGCAGTCAGACGTCGAACCTGCAGGCGATCGAAGTCATCGTGAGCCAACCGCAACAGCGGTTGCTGTCGGCCTTGTTCGGCTCGGCCCCCGTGCCGGTGACCGCGCGCGCGGTCGCCCTGCCGAATTCCGGGACGGGCTGCGTACTTGCGCTCAACGCCAGCGCCAGTCCCGCAGTCAACGTGAGCGGCGGCAACCAGCTCAACCTGATCAAGTGCAACCTTTACAGCAACTCGGGTGCAAGCCCATCGCTCAACGTGGCCGGCAGCGCGACGGTCGCCGCCAATCAGGTCGGCGTCGTCGGCGACGTCTCCGGCACCAGCAACATCACCGCCACCAACGGCGTCAAGACACATGTGAAGCCAATGGCTGACCCGTATGCGAGCGTCTCTCCGCCGTCGAAGCCGAGCTGTTCGAATGCCAAGATTACGGTCAATTCCAACGGAAAGACGAACTCGCTCAGCCCCGGCTGCTACTCCGGCAGCATTACGGTGAATGCCGGCGCAACGCTGAACCTCGATCCGGGCATCTATTACCTGGACGGCGCCAATCTGAGCGTCGCGGGAAACGCCACGATCACGGGCAGCGGCGTGACCCTGGTCTTCACCGGCTCGGGAAGCAAGTGGGGCACGGCTTCGATCGGCAGCAACGCGATCATCGATCTGACGGCGCCGACCTCGGGCTCCACGAAGGGCATCGTCATGTATGGCGACCGCAACATGCCGGCCGGGACCGCTTTCAATCTCACGGGCGGCGCCACCCAGAATTTCGGCGGTGCCATCTACCTGCCGAAGGTCAATCTCAGCTTCGGCGGTGGTAACGGCACCAGCACATCCTGTACCAAGATCATCGCGGATACCCTGACGTTCACCGGCACGTCGAACCTTCAGGTCAATTGTTCGGCGCTCGGCACCGCGACGATCGGCTCGCAAACCGCGCAACTCATCGAATGAGGTTGGCCCCGATGCAAATCCAGAAATCCTCACCCACGAGCCACGGCGGGTTGCTTTGCTCTCTGACACGGCGCATGAGCGCCGCCGTTCACGACAGACGCGGCGTCGCGGCCATCGAATTCGGCATCATGATTCCGTTGCTGTCCCTGATGGTCGTCTCGGTGACCGACATCGGGCTGGCACTCTATCGCAAGATGCAGGTCGAGAATGCTGCGCAGGCGGGAGCGCAATACGCGATTGTCCGCGGCTTTGACGAGACTGGCGTTACCAGCGCCGTGACAGCCGCCACGAATTCCACAGCCATCAGCGCTTCGCCCAAGCCGTACCAGTTTTGCGGGTGCCCGACGAGTGCGGGGGTTAACACCGTCAGTTGCGGCGCGGTCTGCCCCAGCGGCGCGCAGGCCGGAACATATGCCATGGTTTCGGCGCAAGGGACCTACTACACGCTGATCAATTATCAGATTGTGGCGGCCTCATACACCTATAGCGCCCAGTCCACTGCGAGGCTGCAGTGAAACTCACAACGCTATGGCGGGACAATCGCGGGGCCTCCGCGCTGGAATTTGCCCTGACCGCTCCCGTGTTCTTCCTGTTCATATTTGGCATCATCGAATTCGGATTGCTGTTCTGGACGCAGCTCGGGCTTCAGCACGGCACGGAAATGGCGGCGCGTTGCGCGACCGTCAACAGCACGCTCTGTCCAAGCGGCAGCGCCATCACGAATTACGCCGCGCAGCAGGCGTTCGGCCTCACACTTCCGGCGCAGACATTCAGCTACTCCACGTCAGCCTGCGGCAACGTGGTCAGCGCGAGTTATGCATTTCAATTTGCACAATTTCTCAATCTGTCCCCGGTGACGCTGACCGCCCGGGCATGCTTTCCGAGTTGAGCTCGTAATCCTAGCTGGCCTTCCGCGCCGCCAGCGCGTCCGCGACTGCGGTGCGGATATCGGCCACCGAGAACGGTTTCGTCACCACGTCATGCACGATCGCCTCGAGGCCGGAGGCGCGCTCGCGCTGATGGGCGAAGCCGGTCATCAGCAGGATCTTCAATGCAGGGAAGTCGCGCGCCGCGGTCAGCGCCAGTGCGATGCCGTCCATCACGGGCATCTGAATGTCGGTGAGCAAAAGGTCGAACGCGCCTTCGTCGCGCGTCAGCACCTCCAGCGCCTCGGCGCCGTCCTGCGCGGTCACGGTTTCGTGGCCGTCCATGGCGATGGCGCGCGCCACCAGCGAGCGCATCGAGTCTTCGTCGTCGGCGATCAGAACACGCGTCATGGTGATTGGTCGGTTCCCGATGGAGTTGGCTGGCGGCTCACGCGCGGCTGCCGGTGAGATCACGCTTGTTGAAGAAGCGTACGTCGATATTGCGGCCTTCGGGCGGCGGCGAGGCGAGGCGCGACTTGAAGAAGGCCCGCTCGCCGGGATTGAGCACCGGCTGCTCCAGCACGGCGTTCCAGGCATAGATTTCGGCGCCCTGCGCGTCGCGGACCGAGAAGCGCAGCCGCGGCAATTCGACCGGCTTCCTGGTCTGGCCGACGATCATGCCCTCGATCACCAGCACCGGCTTGCCGTCAACGGTCTCGTTGGTGATCTTGAGATCCTTGAAGGCGAGCCCGCGCAAATTCACGTCGAGCCCGGCCATCTTGTAGAACAACGCGGTCTGCGGCAGCAGCCGCACCACATCGTTGCGCCAGACGAACAGCGCGATGACCAGCGCGGCCATGGCGCCGCAGGTGGTCGGCAGGGCGCCGATCACGGGCATGAACGGAATTCGGGGCAGGGCGGGCAGGCGGGGAAGCCGGGGCAGGCGGAAGCGCCCCCTGGTTCCGGCGTCCCCGGCGTCGGCATGGGCGGCGGCATCCGCCTCCGCCAGCGCCGGCCATTCCGAGGCGGCGTCGCTGCCCTCGGTGGGCAAATCGGCCGAAATCGAGGGGCTCTCGACCACCGGGGTCGCGTCGGCCTCCTCCCGGCCCATGGCCTCCCATTCGGCGGCGAGATCGGAACCGGCGGACTGATAGGCCAGGGTGGGCGCGGTCGCCCCGATGGCGTCCTCCGGCCGGGCCAGCCAGACCTCCCGGCAGCGGGAACAACGGACGGTACGTCCGGCCTCGCCCAAGGTGGCCGGATTGATGGCGTAGGATGTTGTACAATGCGGGCAAACAATATGCATGGAGGCCGAATCTCCACCGTGTGGATGCCCGGATGCTACTTAGCGACCGTTAACGAATCGGAAACCATAACCGAAGCACAAGCTTTCTGTGCGGTTCGCGGACGCTCGGCCGAAGTTCGGGCCGTCTTCGCCGTCGGTGTGGGGTATTGGGCCATCGGCCCTCTCGAACGGAGCTAGCGCATTGGTTCGGTTCGAAAATGTCGGTCTGCGCTACGGGCTCGGCCCGGAGATTTTGCGCGACCTCTCGTTCATGATCCCGGCGCACTCGTTCCAGTTCCTCACCGGGCCGTCGGGCGCGGGCAAGACCTCGCTGCTGCGGCTCTTGTTCCTGTCGTTGCGGCCGACCCGCGGGCTGGTCAATCTGTTCGGCAAGGACGTCTCGCTGCTGAGCAAGGACCAGGTCGCCGACCTGCGCAAGCGGATCGGCATCGTGCTGCAGGATTTTCGCCTGCTCGATCACATGACCACCTATGAGAACGTCGCGCTGCCGTTCCGCGTGATGGGCCGCGAGGAATCGAGCTATCGCCGCGAGGTGATCGATCTGTTGAAATGGGTCGGCCTCGGCGAGCGCATGGATGCGCTGCCGCCGATCCTGTCGGGCGGCGAGAAGCAGCGCGCCGCGATCGCGCGCGCGGTGATCTCGCGGCCGCAACTGCTGTTGGCGGACGAGCCGACCGGCAGCGTCGATCCGACGCTCGGGCGCCGCCTGCTGCGGCTGTTCATCGAGCTCAACAAATCCGGCACCGCGGTCATCATCGCGACCCACGACATCACGCTGATGGATCAATACGAGGCGCGGCGGCTGGTGCTGCATCAGGGACGGCTGCACATCTATGAATAGGAGCGGCGACGAGAAAGTGTCGTTGGTCGATCTCGGACGCGAACGCCCGCAGGTCCCGGCCACCGCGCGCAACATGTCGCCGATCGTGCCGCGCGCCTCGATCTCGGGCCGTGCGCTGGTCGCGGTCGTCGCGATCATGACCTTCCTCGCCTCGCTGACGACAGGCACCGTGCTGCTGGTCAGCGCGTCGGCCGCCGAATGGCAGTCGGAAGTGTCGAGCGAGATCACCATCCAGGTGCGCCCCTCGCCGGGCCGCGACCTCGATCGCGACGCGCAGGCGGCGGTGGAGGCGATGCGGGCGCAGCCCGGCATTCTCGAGGTCCGTCCGTTCAGCAAGGAGGAATCCGCCAAGCTGCTGGAGCCGTGGCTCGGCAGCGGGCTCTCGATCGACGAACTGCCGGTGCCGCGCGTCATCGTGGCGCGGGTGCAGCCCGGCACCACGCTCGATCTCGCCGCGTTGCGCGCGCGGGTGACGCAGGCGGCGCCGACCGCAAGCGTCGACGATCACCGCGCCTGGATCGAACGCATGCGCTCGATGACCGGCGCCACGATGTTCGCCGGCGTCGGCATCCTCATCCTCGTGATCATCGCAACCATCATCTCGGTGTCGTTCGCGACCCGCGGCGCGATGGCCGCCAACCGCCCGATCGTCGAGGTGCTGCATTTCGTCGGCGCCGGCGACAGCTTCATCGCCAACCGCTTCCTGCGGCATTTCCTTCGGCTCGGCCTCCAAGGCGGGCTGATCGGCGGCGGCGCGGCGATGCTGGCGTTCGGCTTCTCCGAATCGATCGCCAACTGGTTCTCCGGCACGCCGGTGGGCGACCAGTTCGCGGCCTTGCTCGGCACGTTCTCGCTGCGTCCGTCGGGCTATCTCGTGCTGGCGATGCAGGCGGTGCTGATCGCGGCGATCACCGCGTGGGCATCGCGGCGCACCCTGTTCGCCACGCTCGACGACATCGACTGACGGCGCCGCGAAAACTCGAAATCATGGCGCCGCCTCGTGAACGCATTTCGTCGCCCAGGTGTGATTTCGCGCGCATGCACGCGGCCCTGGCGGAGGGGAAAACCGGTTTCCACTTTTCTGGATCATGCTTTAAAATCCCCCGGGGGGAAGGATAACCGCATCACATGAGTTTGCAGTCCGACGATACGTCGCCGAATGGCCTTGCCGCGCGCCCGCGCGGCTGGCTGCGCGCCGCCATCGTCGCGCCGCTGGCGCTTGCCTTCGTCGCCGCGGCGGTCGGCTTTGTCGGCTTCCTCTCGCAATTGCGCGGCGTCGAGACCGATCCGCCGCACAACGCCGACGGCATCGTGGTGCTGACCGGCGGCTCGTCGCGGGTGTCCGACGCGATGGAGTTGCTGGCCGCGGGCTACGGCAAGCGCCTGCTGATCTCGGGCGTGCATCCGACCAACGACGCCCACGACATTTCCCGCTCGGTTCCGGACAGTCAGGGGCTGATGCGCTGTTGCGTCGATCTCGACCGCTCGGCGGTCAACACCCGCAGCAATGCGGCGGAGACGCGGCGTTGGGCGCGCGAGCGCGGCTTCAAGTCGCTGATCGTGGTGACCTCGAACTACCACATGCCGCGGGCGCTCGTGGAACTGTCACATGCGATGCCCGACGTCACGCTGATCCCGTTCGCCGTGGTCGGCGACAAATGGCGCGACGAGCCGTGGTGGACGAGTGGCGGAACGTTCCGTCTCTTGCTATCGGAATACGCCAAATATGTCGCCGCGGAGATGCGGGTGCGGCTGGCCGATCTCGGCCTCGACCTGACCTCCGATCTCGCCGAGCAGCCGGCAACGCCGCCACCCCGCCCGGCTACGGCGCTGGCGAATTAGTACTGGGACTTAGATGATCTTCCTGCGTTCGCTGATCTTCAACGTGCTGTTCTATCTGGTGCTGGTGGTGCTTTGCATCATCGCGCTGCCGGCGCTGCTGTTGCCGCGCGGCGCGCTGATGGCGATCGAGGCCGCGTGGGCCAACATCAGCCTGTTCCTGATGCGCGTGATCTGCAACATCAGGATCGAGTTCCGCGGCGTCGATAAGATTCCGAGCGGGCCGCTGGTGGTCGCCTCGAAGCACCAGTCGTTCTGGGAGACGTTCGCGCTGGTGCGCTTTTTCGAGCATCCGCTGTTCATCCTCAAGCGTGAGCTGATGATGATCCCGGTGTTCGGCTGGTACCTCAAGAAGGTCGGCATGATCTCGGTCGAGCGCGGCGGCGGCCCGCGCTCGCTGATCAAGACGCTGAAGCGCGCGGCGGCCGAGGTGAAGCTCGGCCGCCAGCTCGTGATCTTCCCCGAGGGCACCCGCACCGCGCCCGGTGCCGCGCCGAACTACAAGGCCGGGGTCGCGCAGATCTATGCCGAGAGCGGCGTGCCGTGCCTTCCGGTCGCGCTCAATTCCGGGCTGTTCTGGCCGCGCCGCACCTTCATGCGCTATCCCGGCACGCTGGTGGTCGAATTCCTCGATCCGCTGCCGCCGGGATTGCCGCGCGATGAGTTCATGACCCGCCTGCGCGACCAGATCGAAACCGCCACCACCCGCATCGTCGAGGCCGGCCGCGCCGAGCAGGCGAAATTGTTCGGCGGTGTGCCGAACGCGAAAGGGTAGGCCGCGATGCGGTGAGTTACCGTATCGCGAATGGCGTCGCCATCACTGACCGGCCGCCGCGTCGGTGTTGAAGGTCTCGCCTTGCGGCACCCAGCTCTTCCCGTCGAACGTCGCGATCTGCATCTGCGTGAACGGCGCATAGCGGTCCGGCCGTGTCGAGATCGAGATGCCGGGCAGGAGCAGCGGCGCGGCGACCTTGTTGAGGTTGGTCGCCTGCTTCAGCAGGTTCTCGCGCGTCAGATCGTCGCCGCACATCTCGATGATCTTCACTGTCATATAGGCCGAGATGTAGCCGGTGACGTTGCTGCCGTCGGCAATGTCGCCTTGCGGATACCACTTCGCCAGGAAATCCTTGAACTCCTTCACATCGGCCGCGTTCTCCCAGCTCGGATCAGTGGGCGTCTTGAACGCCAGTGCGGTCAATAATCCCTTCGAGGCTTCGACGCCGGCCGGCTCCATGACGCCCTTGATCGATGAGGAGACGCTGACCACGTAATTCAGCGGTTTCCATCCGAGCTCGTAGACCTTGCGGATCGCCTGCGCGCCGAACTTGGGCGTCGCCATCGTGAACAGCGTGTCGGCGCCGGATGCCTTCAGGGAGACGATCTGCGAGTCGACGGTGGGATCGGAGACCTCGTAGGTCACCTCCTTGACGATCATCGTCTTCGCCTTGTCGCCGAGGCCATCCTTCAGCCCCTTGACGTAATCCTTTCCGGCATCGTCGTTCTGGGAGAACACGCCGAGCTTCGCGTCGGGCTTGTTCTTCAACAGGTATTTGGCGAAGATCATGCCCTCCATCTGGTAGGGCGGATAGAGCTGCGTGGTCCACGGGAAGTTCTTCGGGTCGTCCCATTTGGCCGCGCCGGTCGAAATGAAGATCTGCGGGACCTTCTTCTGGTTGAGATACTTCTGGATCGCTGAATTGGTCGGCGTGCCGATGGTGCCGATGATTGCCAGCACCTCGTCCTGTTCCACGAGACGTCGCGTCTGCTCCACGGTCTTCGGCGGCGAATAGGCGTCGTCCAGTGAAATCAGCTTGATCTTTCGGCCATTGACGCCGCCCTTCGCGTTGATCATCGCGTAGTAGGCCTCTTCCATGCGCCCCTGGGTGCCGTAGGCGGACGCTGGACCGCTGTAGGGCATGGTCTGGCCGACCTTCACTTCGGTGTCGGTGACGCCGGGGCCGTATTTCTTGTCGGCGAACGCCGGTTGGGCGGCGGCAAGTGTGAGCGCGCAGAACAATGCGCCTGAGTAACGAAGCGTCATGGCGAATCTCCCCAAATATCGGCCACACTCTTCGGTGTGTGCCGTAGGCACTCATGATCGCTGCTCCGCGCTGCACGTCAAGTGCGGCCGCTTGGCGCGCGGGTGCCGTCGTACCTCTGTCCGTCCGAAAGAGGTAAAGCAAGCGACGTCAGTGCGGAAAGCTTACCGCATCACGAACGGGTTCGCCGGCACGTCCGTCGCGGTCGAGATCCAGACACTCTTGGTCTCCTGATATTCGCGGACCGCGTCGATGCCGCTTTCGCGGCCGACGCCGGAGTGCTTCATGCCGCCGAACGGCATCATGTAGCTGATGGCCCGGTAGGTGTTCACCCACACGGTGCCGGCGCGCAGTTGCTTCGGCACGCGGATCGCGCGCGCGAGATCCTTGGTCCAGATGCCGGCGGCAAGGCCGTAGATCGTGTCGTTGGCGATCCGTATGGCATCCTCCTCGGTGTCAAAGGAGATGATCGACAGCACCGGCCCGAACACCTCCTCGCGCGCGATCCGCATGGTGTTGTCGACATCGGTGAAGATGGTCGGCTCGACGAACTGGCCGCCCTTGATGCCGTCGCCGGAGGCCGGCTTGCCGCCGAGCAGGCAGCGCGCGCCCTCGGCTTTCGCGATGTCGATATAGTCGAGCACTTTCTTGTATTGCGCCGGCGTCGTGATCGGGCCGACATTGGTGTCCGACTGCATGGGATCGCCGATCTTGGCGGACTTCGCCAGCTCCAGCACCCGCGCGACGAATTTCTCCTTGATCGAGCTCTGCACCAGAAGGCGGGATCCGGCGATGCAGGTCTGCCCCGTCGCGGCGAAGATGCCGGAGATCGCGCCGGCCGCGGCGGCGGTGAGGTCGGCGTCCTCGAACACGATGTTGGGCGACTTGCCGCCGAGCTCGAGCGAGACGCGCTTCAGGCTCTTGGCCGCGGTCTCGTAGACCTTTGCGCCGGTCGTGTCCGATCCGGTGAAGGTGATCTTGGCGACGCCGGGATGGGCGATCAGCGCGGAGCCCGCCTCGGGACCGAAGCCGGTCACCACGTTGAAGATGCCGTCGGGAATTCCGGCCTCCTTGGTCAGCGCGGCGAATTCCAGCGTGCTGGCCGAGGTGAATTCCGACGGCTTGACGACCACAGCGCAGCCGGCGGCGAGCGCGGCGGCGCATTTCCAGGCGACGAACAGCAGCGGCGAATTCCAGGCGGTCAGCGCCGCGACCACGCCGACCGGCTCATGGGTCGTGTAGGCGAAGGTGTCCGCCTTGTCGATCGGCACCAGGCCGCCCTCGAGCTTGTCGACGAGCCCGCCGAAATACCACCACCACTCCGGATGGTAGCGCAGCTGGCCGAGCATCTCGGCCATCAGCTTGCCGTTGTCGCGCACCTCGATTTCGGCGAGGCGCTCGGCATTGGCCGCGACGAGGTCGCCGAGCTTGCGCATCACCTTGCCGCGTGCGGAGGCCGTCATCTTCGCCCAGGGGCCGCGCCACATCGCCTCATTGGCTGATTTCACCGCCTTGTCGGCGTCGGCGGCGGTGCCGCGCGGAATCTTCGCCCAGGCCTCGCCGCGATAGGGATCGATGCTGTCGAACCATTCGCCATTGGCGGGGTCGACATACTGGCCGTTGATGTAGAGCTGATAGGTTTTCATGACATCCTCCCGCAAGGCGATGGTTCTGGTTGGCGGAACGCTATCACGCAATGCGCGACGCCGTCACAACGCAGTCGCGTGAGCCGGGTTGCAGCCGGGGCGGGCCGCTATCGGCCATGCGGCGCGGCAAGCTCGGCCGCGATGATCGCGCCGAGCGCCATGTCGCTCTGCTGTCCGAAGCCATGATGCACGATGTTGCCATCGCGGCCGATCAGGATGCTTGTCGGCGTTCCCTGCATGCCGTAGCGCTGCATGGTGACCGGGATCGGCGTGCCTTCGCCGGCCTCGTCGACGCCGATCGGGAAGGTCAGCCGGTACTCGTGGATGAAGGCTTCCAGCGACACCTCCGTCATCGCCGCGTGGTGCTCGAACACGGTGTGCAGCCCGATCACCTGCAGGTCCGAATGCTTGAACAGCTCGAACGCGCGCTGGGTCTGCGGCGTGCCGTGCGCGACGCAACCGGGGCACAGCATCTGGAAGGCGTGCAGCAGGACCGGGCGGCCGCGCAGCGCGGCCAGGGTCAGGGGTTCGCTGGTGTTGAACCAGCGCGACGCGGCGATATCAGGTGCGAGAGTCACAGCTGGGTTCCTTGCGTCTGCCACCTTGCGGCAGGGTGGCAAGATCGGCGCGGGTCTGTCAACGACCGGCGAAGCATGACCCGGAAAAGTGCGAAGCGGCTTCCGGATCGCGTGTCCTCTGCGGCCCAAGCCCGCTCGGCATACGTCGTCTCTTTCGTGATCGATGGATCATTCGGACAGGAGCGGCTCACGCAAGGGGCGGATTTTCTTCGAGACGCTCGATCAACAATTCAGTGAGGGCCCGTACCTTCCGTGAGGGATGTTGACCCGGCGGGCGAACGACGTATGCACCTGCCGAAGGTGGTGGATGGCGTGTCATCACCGGAACCAGCGCTCCGGATGCCAAGTAGTCATGAATGACGCAATCGGGGAGCCAGGCGACGCCGAGCCCTGCCGCCGCGGCGACGGCGAGAGCTGTGCCGTTGTCGGCCTTGAAGCGCCCCCGCGGATGAACCGTGACGATTTCGTCGCCATCCATGAGTTGCCAGGTTTCGGTACCCTGCATCAGCGCTTCATGGGCGATGAGTTCGTCGAGCGTCTCGGGGGCACCGTGCGCCTCGATATAGTCCGGGCTCGCGACAAGCTTCCCGTAGATCGGTCCGACGCGTCTCGCGATCAGGTTGGAGTCTGGAAGATAACCAACCCGGATGGCGCAATCGAATCCTTCGGCAATAAGATCGACGAAGCGATCGCTGTAGGCGGTATAGATGTGAAGCTGCGGGTAGCGTCGCGCCATTTCCGCGAGTATGGGGGCGAAGTGGGTGGGTCCGAAAGAAAGCGGCACAGCAATTCGCAAGCGGCCACTTAGTTCTCCGCCAGGCAGGATTGTTTCCTTGGCTGCATCGATTTCTGCGCGGACTCTGGCTGCATGATCTCGAAATGTGTTGCCGGCTTCTGTGAGAGCAGCGCCACGGGTGGTTCTTGCAAGAAGTTGGACGCCTAGTTCCGCCTCAAGCCGGATCAGCCGCCGGCTGACGATCGACTTCGAAACGCCAAGCCGGCGCGCGGCGGCCGAGACGCCGCCAGCATCGGCAACTTCGACGAATGCAATCACGTCTTCGATGTCCAAATCAGCGTTCCCCATTTTGCGACACAGCTTGGCGGAATAGGGCGCTATCGTATCACAAAGGGGAATGACAAGTGTCCGGGCACGGCGCCGCAGGCGGCGCATGTCTCACCACAACAGAGGATGTATTCATGAGCTTTCGTAATGGGCTTGCTTCGCTTCTTCGCCCTGAAGACTCGGTGCTCGTTCTGATCGACCATCAGCCTTACCAGCTTGCGAACGTGAACAGCCACGAACCGCAGATGGTGATCAACAATACGGCGGGCTTGGCGAAGGCCGCCAAGGCCTTCAATGTCCCCACGATCCTGACGAGCGTGGTGGCGGAACGAGGCGGACTGCTCTTCCCCCAGATTACGGATGTGTTTCCCGGCCAGAAGGTGATCGACCGTACGTTCATCAACACCTGGCAGGACCGGAAGGTGGTGGATGCGGTCAAGGCGACCGGCCGCAAGCAGCTTGTCATCGCGGGCCTGTGGACCGAGGTGTGTGTCGCGATGCCGGTGATCCAGGCACTCGGCGAAGGCTGGGACGTGACGGTGGTCACCGATGCGTCGGGCGCCGTGTCGGTCGAGGCGCACGAGGTCGCCATCCAGCGCATGATCGCGGCTGGCGCTAACGTGATGACCTGGCTGGCGGTGGCGGCAGAATGGCAGCGCGACTGGGCCCGGACCGAACAGGCCGCCAAACTGACGGAGGTGGTCACGCAGCATGCCGGCGGCAGCGGCATCGCGTTTCTGTGGGAGCAACAGTTGCTCAACACGCCCGTGCCGAGCACTCGAGACTGATCTAACCGGGGATGACGAGAGCCACGAGCGATGCGCCGCGAGAGCTCACCGTTTGTCGAGCCTCGTCATTCCCCTCCCTATGAGAGTCGTCCACGCCTGGAAAGTGGGCGAGGCCCGATCCGTGGGCTCGATTGCGGCACCTTCGATGCAATCTGCAAGCGGTTGCGGCCCAGGAAGGGTCGCTTCTGGCCCTTGGCGGACACTCACCCAGGTATCGCGCGAGTGCACGGCCTAGTCAGGACGCGCGTGCTGCGGCTCGCCGTGCGCGCCGCGCGGCGCGGCGGCGCTGGGTCCAAAGCCTCGCGCGGTCGAGATAGAGATAGACCACCGGCGTGGTGTAGAGCGTCAGGATCTGGCTCAGGATCAGCCCGCCGAAGATCGCGATGCCAAGCGGCTGACGCAGCTCGCTGCCTTCGCCGAGGCCGATCATCAGCGGCACCGCGCCGAACAAGGCGGCGAGGGTCGTCATCATGATCGGGCGGAACCGCATCAGGCAGGCTTCGTAGATCGCATCGCGCGACGACAGCCCGCGCTGGCGTTCGGCATCGAGCGCGAAGTCGATCATCATGATGGCGTTCTTCTTCACGATTCCGACCAGGAGGATCACCCCGATCATGCCGATGATGTCGAAATCGGTGTGCGACAGCATCAGGGCCGCCACCGCGCCGACGCCGGCCGAGGGCAGCGTCGAGAGGATGGTCAACGGGTGGATGTAGCTCTCGTAGAGCATGCCGAGCGAGATGTAGATCGTCGCCAGCGCGGCGAGGATCAGGAACAGCTCGTTCGCCAGCGCCTGCTGGAAGATTTTCGCGGAGCCCGCAAACCCGCCGGAAATGCCCGCGGGCATGCCGAGCGCGTGCATCGCGTTCTCGATCGTGGTGGTCGCCGTGCTCAGCGAGACGCCCGGCGGCAGGTTGAACGAGATGGTGCTGGAGACCAGCAGATCCTGGTGGTTGACCGAGAGCGGCGTCTCGCCGTGCTCGAAGCGGGCGACGCTCGACAGCGGGATCATGGTCTCCGCGCTGGTGGAGACCGCGGTTCCGGTCGATGCGACGCCCTTGCCGGTGGCGCCGATCGAGTTGGTGGCCTGGTTGCGCACCACATTGGCGGCGACCGCGCTGACTGAGCTTTTTTGCGAGGACGAGGCCACCGTGCCGGCCACCGCGTTGGTGCTCTGCGTGCCGCTCGCCGAGCCGCCCGAGGTCGAGATATAAACCTCCTTCAGGGTCTGCGGGTCCTGCGAGAAGCGCGGCGCGACCTCCATGATCACGTGATACTGGTTGCGCGCGACGAAGATTGTCGAGACCTGGCGCTGCCCGAACGCGTCATAGAGCGTGTTGTCGAGCTGGCTGACCGTGATGCCGAGCCGGGAGGCGGCGTCGCGATCGATGATCAGATTGGCCTGCAGCGCCTTGTTCTGCTGGTCGCTGTTGACGTCGGCGAGCGTCGGCTCCTTCTGCAATGCCGCGACGAGCTTTGGCGTCCACTCGTTCAGCTCCTCGAAGGTCGAGCCCTTCAGCGTGTACTGATACGCCGCATTGCCGGAGCGCCCGCCGGCGCCGAGGTCGCCGATCGATTGCAGGAACAGGGTGGCGCCCGCGACGCTTGCCAACGGTTCGCGCAGCCGCTCGATCACCTTGTCGGCGCGCAGCCGGCGCTCGTCCATCGGCTTCAGCGAGGCGAACACGGTGCCGGTGTTGGTGCCGCCGGGACCCACGCCGCCGCCGCCGGTGAAGCCGACCGCGGTGTCGACCGCCGGATCCGACTTCACGATGTCGATGAACTGGATCAGCTTCTGCTGCATCAGCTGGAACGAGGTGCTCTGGTCGGCCTGGATCGAGCCGATCAGCAATCCGGTGTCCTGCTGCGGCACGAAGCCCTTGGGCACCACCTTGTAGAGATGGAAGTTCAAATAGAGCGTCGAGCCGAGGATCAGCATCACCAGGAGCGGATGGCGCAGCGCGAGGCCGAGCGTCGCCCGGTAGCCGTTCAGCATCAGCTCGAAGATGCGCTCGCTGATCCGGTAGATCCGGCCGTGCGGCTGGCCCTCCTCCTTGCGCAGCAGCACCGCGCACATCATCGGCGTCGTGGTCAGCGAGACCACCAGCGAGATCACGATCGCGATCGTGATGGTCATGGCGAATTCGCGGAACAGGCGGCCGACCAGGCCGCCCATCAGCAGGATCGGCACGAACACCGCGATCAGCGACACGCTCATCGACAGCACGGTGAAGCCGACCTCGCGGGTGCCGACCAGCGTGGCCTCGAGCCGCGACAGCCCGGCATCCATGTGGCGGGTGATGTTCTCCAGCACCACGATGGCGTCGTCGACCACGAAGCCGGTCGCCACCGTCAGCGCCATCAGCGAGAAGATGTCGAGCGTGTAGCCGAGCAAATACATCACGGCGAAGGTCGCGATCAGCGACACGCCGACCGCCACCACCGGGACCAGCGTCGCCCGCGCATTGCGCAGGAAGGCGAACACCACCAGGATCACCAGGGCCACCGCGATCAACAGCGTGATCTCGACGTCGTGCAGCGAGGCCCGGATCGTCTTCGAGCGGTCCATTGCGAGGGTGATGTCGACCGCGGGCGAGACCGAGGCCTTCAGCTGCGGCATCAGCCCTTTGACGCTGTCGACCATCTTGATGATGTTGGCGCCCGGCTGCCGGTACACGATCATCACGACGGCCGGCTTGCCGTTCGAAACGCCGAGCGTGCGCACATTCTCGACGGAATCGATCACGTCGCCGACGTCGGTCAGGCGCACCGCCGCGCCGTTGCGGTAGGCGACGACCAGCGGCCTGTAGTCGGCCGCCTTGCGGGCCTGGTCGTTGGCGTAGATCTGGTAGCGCTGGTTGCCGACGTCGATGCCGCCCTTCGGGCTGTGCGCATTGGCGCTCGAGAGCGCGGCGCGGACGTCCTCGAGCCCGATGCCGTATTTGTAGAGCGCCGGCGGGATCAGTTCGACGCGCACCGCCGGCAGCGAGCCGCCGCCGACCGAGACTTCGCCGACGCCCTCGACCTGCGACAGCTTCTGCGCCAGCACGGTGGAGGCGGCGTCATAAAGCTCGGCCGGCGTCAGCGTGTCCGAGGTCAAGGTGTAGATCAGGATCGGCGCCGAGGCCGGGTTGAACTTGCGGTAGGTCGGGTTGGCGCGCAGGTTGGTCGGCAGGTCGGCGCGCGCCGCGTTGATCGCCGCCTGCACGTCGCGCGCGGCGCCGTTGATGTCGCGGTCGATGTCGAACTGCAGCGTGATGCGGGCGGAGCCCAGCGAGGACACCGAGGTCATTTCGGTGACGCTGGCGATCTGGCCGAGATGGCGCTCGAGCGGGCTTGCCACCGTGGAGGCGACGTCGGCAGGGCTCGCGCCGGGCAGCGTCGCCTGCACCATGATGGTCGGGATGTCGACGTCGGGCAGCGGCGACACCGGCAGCTTGAAGAACGCAATGATGCCCGCCACCACGAGGCCAAGCGACAGCAGCGTGGTGCCGACCGGCCGTCGGACAAAGGGGGCGGAGAGGTTCATCGAATTTGCGAGCGCTGTTTGCGGAAGAGCTTCTATCCGTCCGCGCCGGGATGCAAAAGCCTAAATGTCACAGGGCGGCGCCATACCGCCGCCGCGATGTGTCTGGCCGCAACACAGCGCCAGACGGCGGCCGTATTCCCGATCGTGTGGTTCTCGATCAATGCGCTCGAATCCGGTGCGGTGCGCGTCACGGTGCGTGGGAACGCGGGTGGAACTGAGCTAGGTTTCGGCCCTGATGATCGCAAGGGGGCGAGGTTGCAATGGCACGACTGATCGCACTGGCCGGGCTGCCCGGCGCCGGCAAATCCGGCATTGCGCGGCAGCTGGCGCCGCGCATCGGCGCGATGTGGCTGCGGATCGATTCGATGGACCAGGCGATCTGGGCATCGCCCTCCGCGCCGCGCGATCTCGCCGACTGGACCTACCGCGCGGCGCAGGCCGTCGCCACCGACAATCTCGCGCTCGGCTTCGACGTCCTCGCGGACTGCGTCAACGATTGCCAGGCGTCGCGCGAAGGATGGGAGATGGCGGCGCAACGGGCCGGCGCCGACATGAAATGGCTGGAGATCGTGTGCAGCGATCCGGCCGAGCACCGTCGGCGGGTCGAGACGAGAACGAGCGACATCGCGGGGCTCGCTCTACCGAATTGGGATGCCGTCGCGTGCCGCGCTTACGATGCCTGGGATCGCGATCGGCTCATCGTCGACACGGCGCATCGCAGCCTTGAGGCCTGCGTCGACGAGGCGTTTGCTCTGCTGGGCAGATAGGCGCGTCCGGCCGCGGGCGCCGCATGCGGGCTATTTCGCCGCATTCTGGCTCGCGCCGCCGAAGTAGAAATCCTCGCTTCCCGGCACCGAACCATAGCTGAAGGGCTGCTGCCGGCGATCCGTCGCCGCCATGACGTCGTCGCGCACCAAGTCGAACAGCTTGCGGATCTCGATCCGCGGCGTCTGCGTGCGCTTGATCAGGGCGGTCACGAACGGGCTGTGACCACCGTCGCCGTCGAGCGCGACCTGGCCGTGCTTGGCGGCGTAGACGACCAGCGTCCCGCTGTCGGGCTCGACCTGGGCCAGTCCCTTGCCGATGGAGCGCGACGCGACGGTGCGCTTGATCTGGTTGGCGAAGGGATTGTCGCGACAGGCATCGAGAATGACGAGATGCAGCTTGCGCGCACCTTCGGTCGCGCCCAGCACCTGGGTCAGGGCAACCGCCTCGAACGGCACATCGCGGTCGGTGGCGAGTTTCGCATCGACCGGCACCAGATAGTTCTCGCCGGCCATCTCCATGCCGTGCCCGGCATAGTAGATCACCGCCCAGTCCGCGCCATCGGCCGCGTTGGCGAATGACTTCAACGCCTCGACCAGGCTGTCCCGCGTGGCATCGTTGACGAGCCGGACATCCTGAAAGCCGACGGCGCGCAGCGTATCGGCAATCGCCGCCGCGTCCTGGCCGGGGTTCGGCAGCACCGGCACGGAGTGGTATCTGGAATTGCCCACGACCAGGGCGACGCGCCGCTCCGAAATTGCTGCCTTCTGACCCGCGCCGATCGGCGCGATCGGCACAGCTGCGGCGACCGCGGGGGGTGGCTTGGCCGCACCGTGATCCACGATCACGCTCTTGTCCGTGGCGGCGACCTTGTCCAGCCGTTGCAGGCCTTCCCTGGCGACGCGCTGGCCCTGCGTCCGGTCGAGCTGATCGAGGCCGATGACGTCGAGCGCGTGGCGGAAGTCGGTGCGCGCACGCTCGATATCGCCCCTCTTCTCGTCGGCGAGGCCTCGGCGTGCGTAGTTCAGCGCGCCCTGCGCATTGAGTTGCGTGGCGCGGTCGTAGTCGCGCATGGCCTGATCGAGCTCGCCTTTGCCGGCCAGCGTCAGGCCGCGCAGCGAGTAGAACTCGGATTGCCCGTCCTGGATGGCGATCGCGCGTTCGATATCCCGCGACGCATTGTCGATGTCGCCGGCGCTGATCTCGACCACCGCCCGGCAATAATAGGGGCCGCCCGCGCGCGGCGCGACCTTGATCGCATCCTGGCAATGCAGCGCCGCGAGCCGGTCCTTGCCGCGGAAATCGTAGACCAAGGCGCGATTGACATAGGCGTACCACGAGCTCGGATCGAGCTCGATGGATCTGCCGTAGTCGGCCAGCGCGCGATCGTAGTCCCCGGTGGCGACGAACAGCTCGGCGCGATTGTTGAACCAGCCGGCGCTGAACGGGCCGGCAGGCTTCAGCCGGATCGCCTGATCGAAGTCGCTCAGCGCGCGGTCATAGTCCTGGGTCTGCAGGAAGACCTTGGCCCGCTGGCCATAGGATGGCGCGAACGATGGATTGATCGCGATCGACTGATCGTAGTCCGCCTTGGCGTTCTCCAGATCGCCCTTGTTATGCCAGGCGAGCGCGCGGTTGTAATAGGTGATCGAAAGGTCGCGTCCCCTGGGATTGGCCGCGATCAGGCGGGTGCAGGCGGGGATCGCGAGCTCGGGGTGCGGATCCCTGGCGTCGCACGCCGCGCCATCCTCTCTCAGACCTGCATAAGATGGGGAATTCAGCAGCAACAGCAGGCCGATTGCGGCGAGCTTGGGCAATGAGAGGCGCATTCCGGTCATTCCATTCCAACGACCGGAAATTGAGACCACAATGTTGTTCGCGCCGTGGCGAAAAATGCGCGAGCGAGGTTCCGCGCCTCAGCCCGGATCGAGCCTGTCAGTCGCGCGCGCATCGCGATGCAGCGTGCCCGCATCGTGCAGCATCGTCGCCAGCTGGTGCAGCTGCGTGTCGCGAAAGCCCTGCCTCTCGATCGAGGCCACGGTCGAGAGCACATAGTCGCGGTTGTTGCCGGAGCGGCCATGGCCCTGCAGCACAAGGCGCTGCTGCTCGGCGAGCGACAGCCGCCCGGCATATTGCACATGGCCGCGATCGACCACATAGGCCAGCGCAGAGACGCGCTCGCGCGCCGCATTCTCCAGCCACACCGAGCGCATCACCTCGCGATAGACGTTGGTGGTCTGCTCGCGTCCGCGCAAATAGGCGATGGTGTCGTGGCGCAGGCGGGCGGCGACGCGGAATGCGATGCCGCGGCAGGCGCCGCCGCGGTCGAGCCCGAGCACCAGGCCCGGCTTCTCCGGCGTGCCGCGGTGGTCGAACGAATAGACGCAGAGCGCGCGATGCTCGCCGATCAGCCGCGCCGGCACCTGTTCCAGGAACTCGAAGCCCGGCTTCCACATCAGCGAGCCATAGCCGAACACCCAGAGGTCGCCGTCGGTTTCGGATTGGGGAGGATTTGCTGACATCGCGCTGATGGGCTAGCAGAACGGGCCGTCGAAGCGAAGCAGATTCCGTGATGTTTCCAAGGCTTGCTGAAGGCTTGCTGAAGGCTCGCTCAAGGGTTGCTTGGGGCTTGTTCAAGGCTCGCGGCCGCTTAGATTTTGACAAATTCGCCCGCCAAAGGACCTGCATGTCGGATCAGACCTCCGCCCCCCGCCGCCGCTCGCGCTTCGGCCTCTATGCCGTCCCCGTCGCGGTCCTGATCGCCGCGGCGCTGTGGAGTGCCTTCTGGTTCTTCGCCGCCTCGCAGGTCGGCGTGCAGGCCGATGCCTGGCGCGCGCAGGAGGCGAAGGCCGGCCGGGTCTATGATTGCGGCGACCGTTCGGTGGCGGGCTACCCGTTCCGGTTCGAGGTCCGCTGCACCGATCCGAGCGTGATGCTGGTCTCGCAGACCGCCTCGCCGCAGATGGCGTTCGTGGCGCGGCTCGCCGAGATCCTGGTCGTGGCGCAGGTCTACGATCCCAAGCTCGTGATCGCCGAATTCAAGGGCCCGGCCACGATCGCCGAGCGCGGCGCGCAGCCGACGCTGTCGGTGAGCTGGAGCAAGGGACGCAGCAGCGTCGTCGGGCTGCCGGCGGTGCCGCAGCGCGCCTCGCTGGTGTTCGACGATCTCGCCATCGACCGCACCGGCGGCGCGGCGCCGGCGCCGCTGGCGCGGGTCAATCACATCGAACTGCACGGCAGGCAGGTCGACGGCTCGGCGCCGGACAGTCCCGCGATCGAGACCGTGCTGCAGATTGCCGGCGGCACCTTGCAGGACGTGCATCCGCTGCTCGCCCAGCCGTTCAACGCCGACATCCATGCGCGGCTCAACGGCCTGAAGGATTTCTCGCCAAAACCCTGGCCCGATCGCTTCCGCGAGATCCAGGCCGCCGGCGGCAGCGTCGAGATCCAGCAGTCGCGGATCGAGCAGGGCGATGTGCTGTCGGTCGCGGCCGGCACGCTGCGCCTCAACGCGCAGGGTCGCATCGAGGGCGAATTGCAGATGACGGTCGCCGGCCTCGAGCGCGTCATCCCCGCGCTCGGCATCGACAAGATGCTGGAGGAAGGCGTGCCGCAGTCGACGCTCGATCGCGTCGCACCGGGCGTGAAGAGCCAGGACCTCAGCAATCTCTTCGGCGCGCTGGATCGCGCCATCCCCGGCCTCGGCAAGGTGATCAAGCAGAACGCCAATGCCGGCATTTCCGCTGGCATCAATTCGCTCGGCACCGAGGCCACGCTCGAAGGCAAGAAGGCGCGCAGCTTCCCGCTGCGCTTCGCCGACGGCGCGGTGTTCCTGGGGCCGCTGAAAGTCGCGCAGATCCCGCCGCTGTTTTGAGCGGACTCATTTGAGCATGATGAGATGAGGTCGAATAGCGGCCGCGAAGGCGGCCTGCTCCCTCTCCCGCTTGCGAGGGCTTTGCGCAAAGGGGAATCTGCGATTCTCTAAGACCGATCTGAAGGGGGAGGCGGGGATGGCGTATCGGCAGGTTGGTCAAGCGAGCTTCG
>NZ_JASAUT010000088.1:0-24103 GCF_029952935.1 Bradyrhizobium sp. Mp19
TCGTGAAAAACCAATCCACGAGGTCTTCCTAGCCGACCAGATCAGCCCTCAGGGCGTGGTCACCGGATGACGCTCACATTTCCACGGCGATAAAGCGGACCACTCGATTGGAGCGGCCAACTCTCCAGCATTGCCGGAAGAGCTCACTCATGATCGCTGAGGCCGCTGCTGAGCCAAAAAGCATCAGAAGCACGTCTTTTGCCGACTGCATATCTTTGACCAGGGCGAGATTGTTGTAGACGTAGGAGTCTTTGCGCCAGGCCAGAAAGCACACCAGTGCGGCTATTGAGGCAGACATGATCAAGAGCGGCTTGTAAGCGCCCGTTATGCTCGTCCACCAGTCTCTTGACTGCGCAAATGAGAATCCCAAGCAGAAGAACGGGTAAGTGTACTTTATGAGAGGAAATATGGAGAATGTCAGAGGTGCAAGTGCGACCTGGATGACCGATAAGAATAGGATCCAGGGCGACCAACGATTGAAGATCGAAAGAATTTTGACGAAAAGAAAACAAACGAGCGCGGCCCAGATGAACCAGTATGTGCCGGCGACATCGTTTAGAAGCTGTAAAATGTTGCCTGATGCGTCAGGGGCGCGGGGAAGCACGGCTAACTTTGCTGTCTCCAGGAGAGCGCACCAAAACAGCATGGACACCAAGAGCTGCATCGCCCGATCACCGACGGCTTGCATCAACGACTTTCGCAACAGCGCTCGGCAAGAAAGATATCCGCTTATCGCCATGAAGAGAGGCATGTCGAACATGTAGATCCATTTGAAGAATGGCGAATCCCAGAATCCTTCATCTCGGTAGAGGAGATATTGGATCAAGTGACCGACGATCACCAAAATGATGAGCACTGCTTTGTCGAAATCCAAAGCTAGATCGCGATCGTTTTCCTCTGGCGTACCAGGCAAAGTCGACCCAGTTACATTTCGCATCATCTCGACATCCCTTAATCCAACGAGCTGGAGATCCGTCTGACGTTGGGTAGCTGCCGCGACCAAGTACTGGCCGGAAGCTGCATCATCAGGTCGTCGGTGCCGCGCGGCAATCAGGATGGAAGTGCTTCCCAGCCAGATTGTCGCGCTATACGTCGGTCCATCATGCGCATCAATTTGGAGTTCCGAGCCGACATCAAAGACATCCCTGCCGGATGTCACAGGGCCACTCTCCGGAACGCTGCTTTGAAGCTAGCCGTTCAGGTCAGCTGGAATATCGGGTGCTGGTGAACCAGGCGTGCGAAGGTCGGCCGTGGCCTGGCGGCGCCCGAGAAGACACCACATCATGACGACTGTTCTTAAAGCCAAGTTTCATGAGATGCCGCGTTATACCGGAGCACGGGATGCCTGGTCCAAGAAAGAGATAGGCTGAGCAGCCGAACATCGGGATCCGGCGGCCAACCACTTAGTATGAAAAGCAACTGCTGCAGCTTTTGCTCCATGGAAATCGATCCGACCGATGATCGTGGAGGCAATTGCCATCGCAACTCTACGCTCCGATAGCTGGCTGCGCGCCAATGTTCAATTATATGGATGTGGGCGATCGTTATAAAGAAAGCGGGAACGAGCTATACGACGGTTTACCGATTTAAAGTGGTGCTACCTCACTTCGATCGGCTGCCAGACCGAGCAGTCACCTTGCTGGGTGTCCCGTCCGGAAAGAGTGTTTGCAACGCACTACGAGAATTTTGAACAGCGGCAATACCCAACTCGAGCATGAAGGCCTAAATATATGTAGGTTGCGCAGCAGGGCCTCCTTCCGAAAGTATTCGACCTTGCCATCACGATTAGCCAGCGTCAGCAAACCGACGTTTGTTGGCGAGCGTTCCTACATCCACCAGACGCTCGCGTCGTCCGCACTCCGGGCTGTGGGCGGTCGAAGTGGTTCGAACAGTTGCGCTTACTGAGCAACGGCTTCTAAGGCAAGATGATCGGCGGAAGATTTGTGAAAGCCTGAGGGATAGAGAAGGCCGCGTTCAAGCTGCGCCAACAAACAGGAGGCTAGACCGCTCAGGCGTGCCCATCTCAGTACTTCGAATGGATACATCGGCTGTCAAGGGCCGGGCTGTAGAACGCCTCGCGCGAGCTGCCCCGCCGAGCGCCTGAGATTGCCGTCCGCCTGCGCTCTTCAGCCACGTTCAGGATAGATGCGAACGCGCTGCGCCCCTCGCTTTCATCCAACTCGCCCCTGTAGGGCACACCGCGGATCTGGAAATAGGTTGGACGCCCAGCCTGCGGCATGATGCGTTCCCCCTGCAGGACGCGGACAAGGTAAGGCGGAAGGAACCGCTCGCGGTGCTCCCATCCGCCGCGGATCAGATACCCAAGGTCCCGTAGGCCCTCACGGGGTTGCTCGGCTTGGACGATCTGCGGTGGATGATGAAGCGGCTGGGATGGCCCAGCTTCATCAAGGTAGCTCGGGCGCGGATGATGGATCAGGCGGACATCCGTGCGCCCTCCTGGTCCGAATGTGGCCGAGTAGCGCTCACCGTTGATCATAAACTGACTTGGCCCGAACTGGTTTGGCAGCAGATTGATGTTGCCGAGGACGTCAACCAACACGTCCGAGGCCGCTTGGGAGCCGTGACGCCAATCCGAGCCAACGACGGCCCCAATATCCCGCAGTTCCTGGGCGCCCCCGGACGGTCCAGCGAATGACGGCGCTCTGCGAAATTCAGGTGCGGGCGCAGAGCGTGCATCGTCGTGCAAGTCGTGCGGTGTGGACGGATCCAAATCAACCAAGGGATCCAGACCGCTGTAGATGTTTGATGACCGAGGCCTCACCGACGATGGTGAGGCGGGTTCCTGCATCTGTTGCCCGAGCCAATCCCAGGCCCCTTGGCTTAGGCTGGCTGGAGTCGCAGGAAGCCCGTGCGGCAGATTGGGTTGCGGGAGCCAATAGGGCGCTTGCACAGGTGCGGCGGGTTGGAGAATCTGCTCGCTGGACCGATCCCAAGCCCCGGCGCTCGGGCTGGCCGATGTTGCGGGAAGCTGCTGCGACGAGCTGGCCTGCCAACCGTGGTGCGGCACTGCCAGTGATGAGGTGGGTCCGTGGATCTGCTCACCAAGCCAATCCCACGCTCCCGCACTCGGCGTGGCTGGCGTTGCCGGGACCTCCTGCGGCGAGTGCGCCTGTCGGGCGCCTTCGGCGACGGGCTGCCCCGCATCCTCGGCAGGGTGCAAGCCGAGGGCCCTGTTCGCCTCAAGGATTTGCTGGTAGCGGCCAAGCCTGAGCAAATCAGCTTTGATTTTGCCGTCTTCGGTTTCTTGCCTATACTCCGCGACATCCTGGTCGAGCCCGGAGGTGAAGAGCCGGCCGGCGATGGCCTGCTTATCGTGCTTTTGCAGCCATTCACTCAGCCTCGACATTCGGCGAGCCTGCCTGTCGATCGTCTTCGGCTCAACCCTGCGTGTCGCCTTTTCCGCCGCGGCCCACATGCCGATGAGGGTCGCGTCCGCGGAATGGGGAGCCAGGCGACGGAGATCGGCTGACAAGGTGTTTCCGGCGCCGACCTCACGAAGCTTTTTCAAGGCAGCTTTGATACGCCTTGCGCGGTCCGCTGCATAGGTGTCGACATCTTGGTCGAGCTCAGCTTCGAGCTGGTGGTTTTCCACCTCCGGATCTTCCAGTTGCGCATTTTCCATCTCGAGGCGAATGCGATCCGCAATTGAGGGCCTATCGTTGTCATTCAGGCGCGCGCTCAAAATGCGCAGGTCGGCTGCCGCATTTCTGATGGTGCCGTCGGTGAGGTTGCCGGCTGCGGTGCCGTCGGTGCGGTTGCGGACTGCTCTTTGTCTAAACTCTTTGATGAGCGCCTCGTCTTCCGGATCGACCCCGCGCGTCCGGCCCGGCTGTCTGGCGTAATCGACGCGAAAACTCGTCGAGGAAGCATCCGACTGCGCGGTCTCCCGCGAGGACTTGCTACTCCCTCCAAAGGCCTTGCCGACCCCCGACTTGAAGCGCGACCACAGTCCGCGGCTTTTACCGCTCCTGGCCTGAACCCCAGGCTCCGCGTCCGGCAAGCTGTAGCGCGCGCTGCTGAATAGATCATCGCGCAAACTGGACTGCGGCACTTGGGCCGGAGCATCAAGCTGAAAGCGGGGAATGTCTACGCTCCGCCGCGCATCGCCCCGCGCGCTGTCCCTAAAATCCGAGCGTGGCGGCACCCGCATCGAACCGCCGAGCTCGTCCCGTCGAACTGCCCCTCCCGCTCCTGCGGGAGTCTGGTCCGGCGAACTCGACTTTGCGGAACTCTCATCAGGCGAATCGAGCTGCAAATCTTCCATCCGCCGCTCAAAATCGCCTTGCTGGCTTGCGCTGCCCCCTTGCTGCCCCGCTCGCCCCTGTCGGGCGGCGTAGGCCTCCATCCAAGCGCCTGAATCGAAGAATGGGTCGACTGGATCCATCCTGCTCTCCTTGTGATGTATTGGCCCTGCGCAATCCACACGCTTGCACGGCCGCTAAGCGGCAGCTGTGAAGCGAGGTCAGATTTTGGATTTTTATGGGACCTAGCTTTCGAAAAGCTGACGAGAAGAATTCACAGCGGGCAATGGCGCTTGCGATGATCTCCTCTGAAGGGGCAGCAAGAAGCCGGCGTGGCGCGACGGCCGGGCCCTGCCCCAATTTCAGTTGCTGTCGACGGGACGCCCCAGCGCAAGGACGATCTCGTCCCCGCTATTGACCCGAGAGCCGCTTAAAGATGAGAAGACAGCCCGTAAGCGTTCCTCTATTCCGATCTGGAAGGTCCAGCGGATAGCCAATTTGTGGCACCTGCGAAGAACGTTTTCAGCGACCATTTCGCGGCTTCGCCATCGGTCAATTGGTGAGAATAAGGCTCGCGACCTGCGGGATTGGCCCCGACACCGGTGGATTTGTATTCAGCATAGTAGGCCGTCCTCAGCGAATTGGTCTTGCCCGGCGCCCATTCGCGCCAGCCTTCCGCGACCACCGGTGCATCCAACTTCGTCGATAGGAACACCACCGTTGCATAGGGGCGCCAGGGTCGGCCAAGCGCAACATCCCGCGCGGCGGAGTCGGCAGTCAGTATGCAATGCTCGAACACATAGGCACTGTCCTCGTCCGGCGCTGCCTTGCTCTGCGCGGTATAGACGACCGCCTGATTGGCGATACCGTGCAACTCACAGTGTCGGAAATAGGCCTTGGCATTGCCGAATATGAAATCGACGTGTCCCTCGATATAGCAATCCGAGAAGTATTGTCGCGACATTCGGCCGTTCTGCCCCTTACCGGCGAACAATGTGTCCTGGGCGCCGAGCAGGCGGACGCGGCTGATAATGTCTCTGTCTCCGGTAACGGACAGTGCGACGGCCTGCGAAGCTGGATTTGCCGAATTGAGCGCGTAATCGTTTTGGATCGTCAGGTTGTCGAGCCGGAAGTCATCGCCTGAGGCGTCCAGCGTAGCAGAACGGATGGTTCCTCCGACGTTGATCGCGCCGTCGCCGTACACAATGACTGTATCATCCGGCATCCTGCCGGAGCCTTTGATATGAACACCGGATTTGAAGACTTTGACCTTCTCGCGATAGATGCCCGGCGCGATCTGAATATCCCCACCTTGGGCCGGTAATGCGTCGATGGCGGCCTGCAGGGAGTGATAAGCTGCCCTCTCGGCATGCGAGACCAAAAGGGGTTGAGCACGGGCTGCCGAGATGCCGAAACATCCGGCCAGAACCGCAGCGAATAGCGCGAAAATCCGCATGTGATCTCACCTGTTATCGGGTTCGCTGCACGCTTGATGCAATCGGTGGAATGTGCCCCCGCGACCTGGCAGCCTAGTGTCAAACAACGTTTCCTACCGAACCGGAACTTACGCGCCCATAGGCGAACGTCCGATCGCGGTAACGCCTGTCCCCATTCGCAAGGCCAGCGAATCAAAACCGTATCAGGCAGACGCGACCGGTCTGAAGGTTCGGCACCGAGTTGTTGTGCTTACTGGTTACCGTCGCGGAATGCCCTGGCGCACCCCTCCCAATCGCGTGGCACCGGTTTCCTCACTTGCCCGGGTAGCGGCGGAGACACGTCAGAATGATCGGCTGTCACATTCGCATGTTCGAGCTGCCAAGTCGCGGAATCGGCAAATCGAACATCCTCTAGCGTCACGTCAAGCGCATGGCCCTCGTCAACCCCGCGCATCAGCAGCGCACCATTGTCGCCGCGCACATGGCGCAGAACGATCTGGCGATAGACTGGAATCCTACTGCCTTGGGCATGGGGATCGTACTTTGTATCGAACGCGACCGGCCATCGGTTGCCACGCAGACAAACATTCTCATAAGTCACGCGTTCGACCAGGCCGCCTCGGCTGACATCGCTCTTGATGCGCAGGCCAGACGTCGTGCCGTCCAAGGTCAGGTTGCTCACGAGTATGTCGCTGGCGCCGGAGTTCACCTCGCTGCCGATCGACATCCCATGTCCCCACCCGAAATAATTATCGGTGATGGAGATATGGCGAGTTGAACCATTATCGCCGGCTTTGATCGCTACGTTATCATCTCCAGTGCGGATGAAGCTGTGGATGATGGTCACATCCTGGCTGGCGCCTGGGTCGATGCCGTCGGTATTGCGGGCATCGGCCGGTGTATCGATCGTCAGACCCCAGACAGTGGCACCTTCGACCCGGTTCATCGCGACATGGAAATTGGGTGCATTGCGCAAGGTGACACCAGAAAGCGTGATGTCCTGCGCATGATCGATCTGAATCAAACGCGGAGCGTTCTGACTACCGCCCTCGGCTTGCGCGCGGCGGGCCAGCTGCCACCAGGTCTCGGCGCTGCCGACCATCGGCGCACCGCCCTGGCCATCGATGATGCCGTCGCCATAAATGCCGCCGCCGCGCGTTTTGGAGAAGCTGATGAACGGCCGGCAACCGTCGCCCTTACCTGCGATGCGGCCGCATTGTCCGCGGCCCTTGTCGTACGCAACTGGTTCCGGGATAGCCAAAAGCGTTGCACCGCGTCCAATCCATAAGGTTACACCTGATTTCATCTCGAGTGGATGCGACCGGAACTCGCCACGTCCGAGATAGACCGCAGCACCGGCGGGGCAATGGTCGATGGCATCCTGTAGCCGAGCCGTATCGTTGCTGCCAGACGGCACCGGGCGGTCGCAGACCGTATGAGGTGCAACGGGCTCTGCGACAATGCGGCGATCTTGCGCTTTTGCGCTGGGGCAGACAACCATGGTGGCAACGATGGACATCAGCGTCCATTCGCGAAAATGCTTTGTCATTAGCCTCGTCTCTTTGCCGCGAGCATCATCGCCGCTTCGTTGTCCTGAGCTGAGCGCTGACCAACCAGCCGCAGCTCACCTCACAGGCCAACGCAAGATGACATTTATAAGACGCAAAAAAGGCCTAGGCCTTGCGAGTTCACGCGATGAAGAATGAGCGTTCCGCAAGAGATCACACCTTGTGACCACATGCACTTGAGCGGCAGGTGCGAGGGCGCGTCTTCAATTGGCGTGCGACACTCGGTGAGGCGGCCCACCACCTTTACACGGCCTGCACACCAACGGCGTAGAGATGGTGAGCGGCTCTGATTATCCTAATCCACGCCAATTCCGGATTTATTGCTTTCTGTTCCCACAAGGCGGTGGCTGTCCGCCTGGGCTGCAATTCAGATGTGGCATGCATTGTGATTGATCTTGCGAGTGAGCGCGTGGTCCAAAATTGATGGCTGAGCGCGCGAGACCGGTGACGCAACGCAACCACTCTAATAACGATTAGGCGGGGACAGATGACACAAGGTTCACAAGCAACGATCATTGGCGCCGGACGCGTCGGGTTAAAGCTAGCCGAACTTCTCACAGCGTCTGGCGGACGAGTACGCTTCGTGGATCACAGGCCGGTGGCTGGAATAGATCAGAACCTGATCGTGAGCGATGCGATCCACCTGACGCTGGAGGCCGAATCCGCTATTGCGGAGTCCGATATTGTCGTTCTTTCTTTGCCGTTCACGGTAGCAGGAGCCGCGTTCGGATCCGCCTGTCGGCGGCTCAAAGGCGGCGCATTGTTGATCGAGACGCTTTCGGTCAAGACGAGACCGGCCTCCTGGGCGGCCAACTTACCTCGCGAGGTGGAATATCTTGGCCTCAATCCCCTGTTTAGCCCGGAGCTCGGTTGGGCAAATCGTCCGGTTGCGGTGATCGCGTATCGATCAGGGCCGCGGCTCGAAGTCTTTCTGCAGCTTTTACGACGCACGAATGCAAGCCTTGTCGCGCTCGATGCTGAAGCTCACGACCGACTTCTTGCGCAGCGTCAGCTGGCTGCGCATGCGCTGCTCCTGTCGCTTGCAAGCATCCTTCGCGACGAGAACACTGAATTTCCGTTAGAGGTCGGTCCGCCTCCCTATCACCTTCTCCTGGCGGGAGTCGGGCGCATGTTGTGCGGCAACCCCGAGACGTTTGCTGAGATTCAGACGGAGAATCCTTTTGCGGCGACAGTCCGCTTGCGTCTGATCGCGGAACTCGAGAGGCTAAGCGCGGGCGGCCAGGAAAAGTCGGATCGTAGCCATGTCGTTCTGTGAGCCAAGGAGTTGCCAGACATATTTGTCTTCCTAAGACCGCTTGGCCTCCGACTAAGTCGGATCGTAGCCATGTCGTTCTGTGAGCCAAGGAGTTGCCAGACATATTTGTCTTCCTAAGACCCGCTTGGCCTCCGACTTTGATTGAGATTGAAGATATAGGTATGATTGACGTTCCGACAGGGAAAGAAATCTCGATTTCCGGGCAACTCAGCAGCGTAGCCTTCTCTTTTCGTTTCCCGAGCGCTTTCTTTCAGTGATCAGCAAACTTCGCCGGTGCAGCTGGCGGCGGCCTGCGCGGCGATTTGACGTACGCGGTCGTCCGTGGCGCACCACTGCTGACCGTGATTTCGGTTAGGTGTCTTACCGCCGGGCAGACCTTCACAGGACATTTCTGCACCCTATTGCCTTACGTTTATCAAGTCGTGAAGCATTGGTTGTGCGACGCGTCTCCACGTGTCTAGCGTGTAGCCGATTCCTTAGCGCCGCGTCCAACCAATGAGATACGCCCGATTCATCTTGGGTAAATCCGACCGGAACGCGCCATGCGCGAGATTGACCGCAGGAGTAATACCGAAATCGTACTTCTCGATTGATAAACTTCCGCCTACCCACGGACCGCCCTTGGTGCCTCGCTAAAATCGTTCGGCTGTACCGCTACACTTCCCGACTGGAGTCCCTCCTCCCCCTCTCCATGTGCAAGGCGCTCCAAATCCTGAGGGCTCGCGGTGTGAGGCTGGTACCGGCAAGTTGTTTCCAGGACTTCCGCACCTCGATCCAGCGGCTTTTTCGAGCGGGCAAGGCATCAAGCATTTTTTTGGCAATCGGAGCCAGGTGCGCAGTTTCGGAGTTCGGGTCTCGCTTGGCATCTTCAAGAATCTTAAAAGCGGCCCTTTCGGACCGCGTCCAACCCGACTCGGTGAACCTACTCTCCGCGAAATACTCGAAACACGTGCGGAACGTCAAAGCGCGGCCAATGACCGTATGGTTTGGTAGTCCCGCTTGGCTCAGCCACCGCCGGAGATACCCACACCGCTCTCGGCTGCCATTTTCGGGAGGACCGCGAAATTCCAAGACCAAAAGCATCGCCATGCCAGCGATTTCGCGTCGTATCTCTTCATCCTGCTTTTCGAACCAATCCCGGATTAGCTGTAATGGCGTCGCCGGCGAATTCACGACCGGTGCCGCAGCGGTGCGGTGGAACGAGACCACGTTTTCCAGCGGGGGCATGCGCGGCCATGGCCTTCCATCTGCGTCCCACAAGACCCACCGCGCTGCAATCTTTTTTGCCTCTTCAGAAGACCTGGTTCGCCAAAGCTCCTTGAGCGCCTCGTTGACGTAATATGAGACGTCAGCTTTCAGGCCGCATGTACGTGCTATTGCTGCGAGGCGTCCGGCGTCAATGAGCCGCGCCGCGAAGTTATTCTCTGCGTTCATTTGCCGAGGCCCTTCATGTCCTTCCTAGCGCGCCCCGCTATTGGCTCTTCGGCGGCGTGATACGGGCCCGCCGGGAGCTACACCAGCAGGCTCCCTCTCCCGCCTAAGTTCCAGGGATCACCAACTTCAGTAGCCAGCCATCGCCTCAACTTGCGATCGTGGCCGTGCCCACGAGAGGGCGCCCTGTGCATTTCGGGGGCCTGCATTCTTCGTGCCACGGTAACAGTCCGCGATTCGTATTCGTTGGGTCCGCTTTGTTCGCTTTGCGACTCGGGCCCGTCTTGTTTCTTTCCACTCATGGACCATTCGTGGCAACTTCATGTGCCGCCGAGAGATCATCGATTGCGCAAGCGCTTTTTCAGCAAATTCAGACCGGATGAAGGCTAGGCTTCGTGCCGTGTCATCGACGCCGTTTGAATCGGCGTCGTTGCGACGAGTGGGCCGTCAGATCTCGGCTTCACTTCGGGGGACATGCGACCAAGGCCACGTGTTGCGTCAGGGAGCATGCTTTCTCCCGGTTCGCTCTGCCGGAGGATGCCGCAGATACCCCAGCATCTTCAGGCAGAGTAACCCGTTCTTTCGAGGCAGAGCCCACTCTAGATATACGTGAGCGCGTCACGCGCGATATGCCACCCGCTCAACCTGGTTCGCTGACAAGGCCACCGCTCAGCTTCGCATGGAGCTTATCCAGCAGAGCATCTGCGCTTTTGTTGATCCTCCGGTCGATCGGGTCGATTTTCAGATCTGCCATCTGATACACATGGAGGCAGACAGATGTCGACGCCGGCCAGTGCGAAGTGCCCAACCGCCAGCATTTTCTACAAGGACGTGTGCACTCATGGTCCTAAGACACCGCGGATCGTTCCCAAACGAAGGGCCCCCGCCGGATACGAGGGCCCTTACAGAACTTGGAGGAGGAGAAGACTCCAAGCCCTATGTTGGCGACTGCAAACCTGAAGACGATACCCATTGATCGATGTCAGCTGCGATCTCCGCCCTCCGCGCACGCTTCAGCAGCTGGTCGCGCTCGACGCCTGGCGGAAGCCGCGCTGCCTTGTGGAAGATATCGTCGGCAAACGCATTGAGCCGGTCCTGCAGCGATGTGGTTTGCTTCGCTCTATTTCTGGTTTTCTTCATAAGGTGCTCCGTATTTTCTCGGGAGCGTTGAAGGCTCACCTTTGCGATGAGCGTATGAAGTTATGATGATCGTTTCCACAACCTAGGTTACGACCGCGATAATCCTTTGAGCGAACTCGCGCGAAGAAGACTTCGGAGGTCATGTCCGCGGCATTCGATTCCGCCTGTAACAACAAGCTCAACCCAGGTCGCTTTGGGTTTCTTGAGCGGCTTACTCAATTTACTTTTTGAACTAATTACACTGTCCAGCGCCTTGCGAATCTTGCTTGACGTCGTCTGATTTCAACCGGGCGCGACTTTGCCCATGTGGACCAGTTCATTGCCCTCCTGTTTTCCGAGATTTGGCGCGACGACACTCGTGGGGCCTTTGATAAACCCGATAACCGGAAACTCGCCTCGCCGGACGGCCTTCGCCGTCAGCCAGGCTTCCTTGCGGTCGGAGCGGTACGGCGCGTCCATCTTCTTCGAGATAATGCCCGCTTATTGAACTTCGCCGCGTGTTCGAACAGCTTCTGTCCATCACCCCTCGACATCTCACTGAAAAGAAACCGGCGGTTCGAGCTGGCAGGTGTCGAAGAGCCCCTGCAACATGGCCTTGCGCTCGATCTGCGCGTCTTCCGCAAGTCCTAGGCGTGCAGCCACAGGAGGCCGAAGTCGGAGTAGAGTAAACGATCTTGGCTGCCCCGGGCGAGCTACGGCCTGCAAATCGCTGCAATTAGTCCGCCCCTCATGGACGACCGCTACTTCGCCATCAACGATGGCCTGGCCGGGAACGTCGAACGCCGGGGCGATGAGCGAGAACCCTTCGTCCAGTTGAGACCGTTACTCGTGGAAGCTTTAGCCCTTTCGCTCCGAGAGCGCTGCGCCGGAGAAAGGAACAGCGGCGACAACATCGCGCATCAACGAGATGATCGACGGCTCATTATTCGATTGGCTTGACGCGGAAGCTTATCGCCCGCCGGGCCTCGGTGCGTGGGCGAAGGACAGAAACGTTGATCGATCGTCACGAGCGGATACAGCAGGCCGCCGGCGCGTCCAAACTACTGTTGGCAGCCTTAGGTGTAGTCGCGAATTCACTCTTTTTCCCACCAACTTCGGGCTGGAACTAGTGCATCCGGCCGATCGGAGCCCATAACAAGAGGGTACGTGTTCTGTGTCTCTTGCCTCGAACTGGATGGCCCACAGGTGTAGATGTGATGCCGGGGCCGAGCCCGATCGCCGAACCGCTATCCGCCGAGAGCAATGGCGGCCTACTCGGGACTAACTCCACCAGCGAACACGCCACCGGCGGGCACTGATGGTACAATGTGTCGAAAGCCTCGCGCGACGGCGACGACTATCGCGTCACGCCGAGAAGTCGTTCACCACGAGCTCCGGGCCAGGCCGACTATTACATCGTGCAGACGCGCCCCCCCGCGCGCCAAGGACCAGGCCGACATCATCTCTTTCGAGATCGGCAGGACAAATGTTCCTGCCGGATCCTCCCCACTCATCCTTCCGTCTCCGGCTTCTTGTATGGATTCGGTTCGCTAGCGGTCCGATAGTCATCCAGATTGCCGCCCAGGAACAGTACCTCGCGCTCCTCGATTGGCGTATCGCTCACCCATGCCAGATCGGGTTCATCATTCTCAGTCCCGTCCTCAAGTATCTCGACGATCTGTTCGGACGTCCAGGTAGCGGCCCTCGGCACCGTGTAGGTGTGCAACTCGTTCGCATTTTCCGCGATCGCTTTCGCGCCATACTCGTTGGCATCGTCCGGCGAAAGCAGCAGTCGCGAAGCGTCCTCGGACAGTGACACAAAGGGCGAAAAATTTGTGTCTCCCCTCATGTGCCCTGCCGCCGTGCGACCCAGATCAAGTCGTTGCCCTCCCCAAATGTTCCAAGGGGCGTGCTCGTAACGCAAAGACGCCATGAAACGCAAATGGTCCGTCGCGCTCTGATGCTCCAACGCATGCGGCTTGCAATGGGCGGCGTCGTCTTGAAAACGTTGCAGCTGCGCATACGACGATGCCACCCTGTCATCGAAAATGCGGCTGCGATCGACACTGCCGGCTGACGGCCCAGTCGTAGTTGGCCACTTCGCCGCTTGTTGCGCAGCCAGTTCGATCTCCCGTCCGAGCGCCCCGACGTTTGCACAGGTCAGCGTTGCGGCTAGTTGAGCGCGCGTTCTGACAAAGGATTCGGCCGCGCACCTTTCGCTACCTTGGATAGCCCGCGCTCGCTTATTGCCGTCCGTCACAATCCCGGATGATCCAGCCTCCAGTGGAGCTGCTGTTTGGTGAATTGGCTCAATCTGTCCAAGTTGCTGCTGAAAGTCTGCTTGCCCTGCCTCTTCGTGCTGCGGCTCGACGAAGCACGTGCGAGCGGCGGATGGGTTGATATTGTTAGATGGATCCATTTCATTCTCCCTTGACAGCCTTACCGCCAAATACGCAAACTGTCCCTACGCTATAATTGCGGGAACACCCGGCTGGTGCTCAGATCTGATCGCGCAGGACGCGATTGAGCAGAGAACATCGCGGCAAGTTACGAATGCTTGTGTTCTCTTTCTGCCAATTCTCTTCAGCTGCACCATCGCGCTGTGGAGTTTCGGCCGGTTTGCATCGGTATGGTCGAAAGTTAAACCCACTCCCGCTGGTCGGGCGGAGTTAGGGTAGCAGCAAACGTGCTGTTTCCGGGAAGGTGCGCGCTCTCGTAAATGCAGCCGCCGAGATATAATGCCGAGCGGACGCACCTGGAATTCGTTCTCGGAGGCTACTTTCATAATCATGGCCGCGCGCGATCGAGCAAGGCGTGTCTGCGGTCTGACGGCGCGGCATTCTCGCCACGTGCGGTTGCAATCTATCAGGCGCTGCTCGAAGCTCGAATGCTCCCGGGTGCATAGCGTAGTGCGTCCGCGAGACGTCTGGACCATCCAACGGTTTTGTCTTCAGGTCGGACCATCCCAATCCGTCAGTTTGACGTCGCTTTGCAGGGACAAAATACTTCCACGTTTCCCGTCTAGCCGATTTAGCTGTCGAGAAGCTGACGCGCCCCCTCACTGCTAGGTGCGACTCATGGAAGCGTGCGCCGCATGGCGAACGGCATTACAAAAACGGACAATCAAAGCACCAGAACTTCTCGATCTTTGATGGTCTGGAATTGCGGCACTTCCGGTGCTGCCGCTAGAATGATTTGGTGCGCTGGACCGCCAACAGAAACCATCCTCGCAAAAGTCCAGTCTGCCACGTGGAGAGAACAGCGCCCAAGCATGAACTTGCCTGTTTGCCAATAGTGCCGGTCTACGTGATCAAGCCTTCGCCGCTTACCCGGATAGGACCGGTGTTGTCCTGTACACCTGCCTGGACCGACCTCGCTATTTCGCGTATTAATCTGTTCATGCGGCATTAGAAGTGTGAGCCGCTAGGCTATCGAAACCACTTGCACAACGGCTCGCCATTGCATGACGTGTTGCAACGGCATGGCCAAGTCAGGTTTTCGTCAGATCCGATGTGTATGTCCATCAGCGCGAGCCTGATCACTTCCGCGACGGCTCCCCTGGCAAACACGACGAAGGAATATGACATGGCATTCCGTGGTACGAACACCAACGATCACATCGTTGGGACTGCTGATAGCGACTTTATTCAGGGTCTAGGCGGGAACGATTTGATCTCCGGCGGTGGGGGCGATGATGAGCTGGAAGGAAATCAGGGAGCCGACACAATCCATGGTGGTGCAGGCGACGATTTTCTGTACGGCGGTCAGGGCAACGATGTTCTGTTCGGCAATCAGGGCAACGACAACTTCATGTTCACGAGTGGGAACGGCAAGGATTTCGTGATGGACTTCACGGTGGGAGATAAACTGAATATTGAGGACGGGATCAATCACACCGGCATTCATACGCTTGCCGATCTTGCCAGTCACATCAAGGCGGCTGGCCCTGATACCACGGTCGTTGATCTCGGAGAGGGCAATTCGATCACGCTCTCACATGTGAATGCCGACGATGTTCTGCATCACCCGGACAATTATTTCTCAATCACGCATATCACCGATCAGCCCACCTGATCCTCGCGGCTGTCCTTGTCGGCCGAACATGGCGCACAGGCACGGCGATCGCGTTGGCACACCATCCCGCCGGCGGCGACCGCCGTCGCCCTCGGCCAGACGGTCAAACATTTCCCAATGAGCAGAAATACGGCGATCCGGGCTGATCGCCACGAATCCGCAGAGTAGCATGTAGACAGTAGACCCTATCGAGTGCGCCGATAGCGTTCCGGCACCGGATCAATGCAGTGGCGCTGGAACCAAGCGACATCTCGTGGCCATGCGAACGGTTTGACCCAAGGTGGCGCTCGCCGGCGCGGCAACGTCTGCCGCTCAGCAAAGCCGCTACGCAGGGCTGGATCTCTTTCGTTGTTGCACATGATCGCTATCCCGTTCAGGCCTCGCGGAATTGCGCAGTGTCGAGAACACTAAGGGCGAATCGTACAAGCCGACTGCTCAGAGCTTGCGTCATGGCAGAACCGCGCGAGTGGCACGCCAGCGGGCTTGATCTGGACTGCCCGCTCCGCACCTTACTGTGAATGTCGATCACGAACGCATTGGCACCGGACGAGAGCGACTGTGGCAATGCAAAGCCCTTCAACAGTAGCGCGCGGCACAGCATACGCCTAATGTCTTCACCCTCCATCACAGCCTGCAAGGCGGCCTTCGCCGGAGCGACACCGATAATCTGTTTGAGGCACCAGATTTTCGCCAGATCATCGAGCGCATGAACGGAGCCAGGGCTTCTGCTTTTAGCGGATGTGTGATCCTGGCCCCACCAAAATTGCGGCGTCACGTATCGTGGGTTCACGGCCGAACACTCGCTTCTAAAGACGATATGTTCAATCTGTTTGCCCCCCCGCGGGTTCATTTCGTTCGGCGCGAGCGGCTATCTCAGCCTGATCGCCGGCGGCGAGCCAATCATGATTAGCCAGCTCGACTACGAGAGTGGAACGGATAGATTGCGCTTCTGGGGAGGCATTGCCGCGGGTTACCCGTTCCTTGCTCTTTTCTCCGAACGAGTTCGGCTGATTGCCGAAAAGGCGCGGCTAACTCAAGACTTTCCCCATGCAGCCCGACGACTTCGCATCGCATTCCGATTCGAAAGTTGCTTCTGCGCCGCGCTCTTTCCACCTTCGGCTTACCGCTACATTTGCGCCGGTAGCTACCCCGCCTCGATTATCCCTTTCGGTCGAATGAAGACTGAGAACCATAAGGATGTCGACCGGTTATTTAAATTGGAAGCAGCCACCAAATTTGCAAGCTCCGGCAAATGAAATGCGTGCTGCCACTCCTTGTTTGACGTTCGCTCCAAGTATGTTCGGACGAGGCTGGTCACTCGAATGGAGCGTTCTCTCTGTCTCAGTCCGGCGGCTGGCATCCGAGACGAAAAACCGGGACGAAGTTAACTTTTTCGTCTCAGGCTCGTCAGCTTCTCGAAAGCCAACCCTCCTAGCATTCGAGCCTAGCCTCTTGATATCGATGCCGCCTGCGACTGAACCGGCCAGAACCTAGGGTACGTGTTCAGCCAATGGCGGGAGACTTTGTTCTCAAAACAGATAGGAGACGCTGTGGAGACCAATCGGATAAGTGCTGCGGGGTCGCCAGGGACCCCAACGGGAAAGATCCAAACACAGGCGGATCATGACCGATTTACGCAGATCTTGAATGAAGCCAGGCCATCTGCTGCCGCGCCAGGGTCGGCGAAAGCTCCGATTTGGAAGTCGAGCGCTCCATATGGGAGCTTTTCACTCGGCATCCACTCTTGGAACAACGACGTATGGGGGGCGGGCGCTGGGCCTCAGACGATTTCAGTGAGCGCCGCCAATCAGTGGGACGTGTGGTCGAACCAGCCGAACACTCCTGGCATCAAGAGCTATCCGCACGAGACTTTCAACGTCGGAAAGCCGCTCAGCTCCATCAAGAGTTTGACCTCGAGCTTCAACCAGCAAGTGCCTGGCGGCGGCGCTTGGGACACCGCCTATGATATTTGGGACGCCTCAAACGAGCACGAGATCATGCTCTGGACAAACTACACCGGAAATCCCGACGGTGGCGGCAACGTCAAGCCAATCTCGTATCATTACGCCCCTTCGGGGGCCGCGATCCCGGTCTACAGCAATGTCAAAATAGGTGGAGCGACCTGGAACGTGTTTGAAGGCTTCAACGGTCACAAGGTCATCTCACTGCTACCCACCTCGAAGACCAACAACGGCACGGTGGACATCAAGAGTGCCCTGGAGTGGATCAAGTCGAAGGGCTACTTTGGCGACATAAAGGTTGGTAGCGTCCAATATGGTGTCGAGATTACCTCGTCCCCAGGAGGAATGAACTTCAATTTCAACAACTGGGCGGTGACCTCGAAGTGAATGCCCACGAGCTGTGAGCTGGCCTGCAGTCATGCCATTGAGCCGCGCCGACTGACGGGCTCAGCTTGCCGCTTACTTTTGAAAGGTCCGACTCCAGTGACACATCCACCAGAGATGCCAGAACGGAACAGACTCTGGCACAGTTGCCACATCGGTCAACGAGCTTCTGCCCCAACAGCTGCACCAAGAGCAGCACCAGCGGCACGACATTGGGGCCAAACTTCAATGCCGTAGCCAAACAAAGGTCCGACATAGACTTCGGCGGCGACGAGCCTGGGCGAGCCCGCAACACTGCTGCGGACAACGAAGATGCAGAATGTCGATCCATCGCTTGGTTAGCTGTAACGCTTCAGCGTATCGCTTATGGCTCGCAGGGCAGCGGGACGCGCTCATGCGCTGGAACCACGCTGCCTGGTGGCGTCTTCTCACCGCTTACAAAAGAAGGGTCGCCCACGTTGCCGCAAGCGACCCAAGTCTAGGGAGGAACGCCCAAGGAGGGCAGCGATAGCGGGGTGCTACCGCGCATCCTGAAAATAAGACCATCGTATCGGCGGCTCAATTGAACGTAGGGAAACGCCGGGCATCTAAAGGGGGCATGGAATGATACGAAGGTATATGGTGCCCGCTGGTGAAGCCGGCCACCTCTGCACTAGGCGCAGGCTGTCATTGCCTATGCATCACATTGAGCAGCGGCCAGAACTTGGTCACCGAGCCGTGGCTGGCTTGCCTTGCATTGTTCAAACTACATCGGTGAGGAATTCGCGATGAAGCTGCCCCTGGACTTAATCCCGTTACCTCCGCAGGACAGCCAAGCCCGAGGCCGCGCTTATCCTCGTCGGTCAAAGAGCTTGCTGAACGACTGGTGTGGAATGATGCCATCGGGAGGTGACGACCAACCGATTCCTAACCGGGGCTGCCTCCTCCACCTAGGCCATAGCAACATGGACCCACAGTCGCCGAGCCCGCCGCCAGATCGGGCCCTCGTCGAGATCAAGCCGATTGTACATCCATCAGAGATCAACTCGCTTCAGGCCCCAGCGCAAGGTGTTTCTTGCCAAGCCGGGCAGCAGCACGTTTCGTCGTCGGCGGCGGTCAATTGGCGTCGTTTGATTGACAGAGCTTGACAATAGCGAGAGCACCCTCCCCCCGAGAGTCGACCGCAATTACGTCATCGTGTTCAACGAGCGCAAATTCCTTGACGTTGGTTCGATCTGTAAATCGACGTCACACCGATGACAATCGGGAGGAAGAAAGCGGGATAGAAATATGCACGGCGAGTCATTGCCCCGAAAATGGGACATCTGATACGGAACGGCGAGAGACGACAAGTGAATGATCACATAGGTTTCCAGAGTTCCTTGCATAACGACGCCGCCGACCTGCTGCCCGATGAGGGCGCTCGGCATCGTTTTGAGGCGATCGTGGATCGTGCAGCGGATGCGCGTTCAACGTGGTTGCCGGTTGAGGAGCAGATGCGCGCAACTCGTGCCGAGCTTCATCGCGTCGAGAGCCACCGCCAACAGCTGATATTGACTCGCAGCGCCCATCGTCCCGGCGCGGACAAGGAGGACAAGCAAGGCCGTGACCTCGACAAGCAAGCCAGCGAGCTGACCGAAAAGTTGCGTCGCCTCATCGCTCGAGAGGCGACCGCTGCTGCCCGCATGCGGAACTGCGGGATCCTGGCATCCCGCTGCCGGGCCTTTCTGGCTCCCGGTGGCCTGCCGTCGCCCGCGCGCCTTGCCTCCGTCTCTCCAATCGCGCTGTCGGAGATTCTAGAGCGAGGCGAGCGGACCATTGACGCACTCGAGCGTCTGCGCCTGCGCATCCGCGAGCTCGAAGCCCACGCCCACCAGATCCGCAGTGCGCCATTTCCCAGTGAGGCGAAGAAGCGAGACGCCGCGGCGCTGATCGCACGACTGGCGGAACGTGGGGCGCCATCTATATCGGCCATGATTGATGACAACGCGAGCGAGATCGCATGGCCTTACACCCTCCAGAAACACAATCTGATTGCTGTCGTCCCCGATGCGAACACGCGGGTTGTGGGCACTGCATCTGGGCAGGTTCCCGATGTGATTGGGCTGCTTTGTTGGGCCCTTCGTGACACTCTGACCGAAAAGGTGAACGAACTGATCGAGACGAACAGTGACGATACCGCCGCGCTCCCCGCGGATGAGCGTGAAAAGCAGCTGGCCCAAATCGAAGCCGACAAACTGATGACCGAACGCAAAGAGGCCGCCCTAGTACAGGCCGCGCAGGCTGCGGGCGAGGCCGTCGAACACCGCCACGACATCAGCGTTCTGGCCGCGCTCCAGCTCGAGCTGGTCACGCAGTCACGATGAGGTCTGCGACTGCCCTCGGCGGGCATTCCGGCTGCTCGCGGCACTCCCTCTCGGCGCAATCGTCTCCACGACCAACATCCCCGACCACCTGCTTTCATTGCGAAAGTGACGGCAGAAATGGCGCTCTGCTGCGCAAGGAGAACGAACGGCTGCGCATGGAGCGAGACATTTTAAGAGGTTGATTGCGATTTTTGCCGGAAGCCGGACGTGAGCTTCCGCTCTATCGAGGACCATCGCGACGCCTATTGATCTCAGCCTGGCGCCCTTCGTCGGCGTTGACGACCGTGCCTTTGGCGATCCCGGCCTTGATGAAAGCGGCGGCCTGCCTCTCGGAACCGAACGGGCGGGACCGAATTGCCGCCGCGCTCGCGGATGGCGATCTTGCCCTTGCCGTTCTGGTTGCGGGTAACGCGGCGGTCAACGCGATCCTCTTGAGGTTGGCGGGCTTCACGTTGCCGAAATAGCGAGCCGCCTCTTGGTTGGCCTGCATGAACGCTCCGACATGCGCCGGATCAATCATCAGGAGGCGTACAGCCTCGACAGCGCTTGCACAATCAGGCTGAGAAGTATTCAGCCGCCGCCGTCCACCTCAGCAACCTTACCTTCGCCGCCCACGATATCGGCCCGCGGATAGCCTTGAAAGCCGTCTCGGCTTCCGCGTCAGTCATGCGGAAACACCTGAGCTAAGCTCAGGGTCGTAATTGTCGCGGCCAGTGGCTGCCGTCCAAAGATCCTGAGCGAAATCTTCGATGTGAATTCGGGTACCTTTGGGTCCACGGTCGAAATCGCTTCACCAGCAAGACTTGCCGGTCGACAATGTGTTGAATTCTTCGGGAATTCCTTCGAAATCGGATTTTCGACAAGCTCGCGTTCCGGCACGTCCATTCCGAGGATTTCGGACAGCGCCAGAACGGCGAACTCGTTTTCCGACAATCCGACAAGATTGGGCGAAGGGAATTTTGCGATGTACTGACCTTGCTCGTCGCCGATGGGCAAACTCAGTCCGCCACCCCTGCCCGTATTTTTCATCACGGAGAGCTTCATCTGAACTCCCGCCAAGGAAGACCGCGCTTTTATCTCACGTGGACTGTCTTGAACGGCTAGGAAATCAGACGTCCTGCGTTGAGGGGTCAGAAATCGCAAGGATTTGCCAACCATGGATGCTTTCAGGGCCGGCCGCTAACCAATCGAAAATCGATCCGCCTCATGTTCGCGCTGTAAGCTGAATGGGCAAATCAAACATGACAGGATCGGCAATTCTGGAAAACGTGCGTCGCTACCGCGCAATAGCTTCGCTGTGCCGTCAAGCCGCAGCATTCCGCCCACTCCAGCGAGTCTCATTGCTGACGCAGGCCGACGAATGGGAGCAGAGAGCGGTTAGTGAGATCGAAGAATACTTTGATGCCCAAGACTCTCCGATACCCGCCCAGCCCTCAGGCAACGTCAATTGAGCGAGAGCTTAGTTAAGAAAGCGCATACGCTTGGCCCACCCCTACCCTTCAAGACAAGGCCGGACTGCTGATGAAGCCCCGCAACGATCCACTGATGGACCTTCTCCGAAAAATGCAGCCGGCCCATCAGTTCGGGGAATCTCGCGGCGATTGACCTCCGTGCGAACATAGGACTCGCTGCATTTACCTTTGTAGCCGGTGCAGTGAAAATAGATGTAGCGCCCCTTGTGGGGCTCACCGACGAAGACACAGCCGCAGTGTCCGCAATTATAAGCCCTGAGAAGGGAAAGTCTCTTGGACCACGCCGAAGCTTGGTGGTATTACGCTTGTCCAGGACAGCCCGAGCCCGCTCGCGAGGTATCATCGTTCATGAAAATCCCGTGGATTTATTGCGGCGCCTCGGGAATGACCCAACTCAACCTAAGACTGCCTGATAAGACCTCCATCCACTAATGTGGAATAAAATCGTTCCATTTCAGTGTTTGTGGAGCAATGACTTGCCAAGGATCATCTTTTAGGTTCAGGCGCAAGTCTTTGATTTTATTGATATTGCGGAGAATATTACCCTTATTCTCCGCATTTTATGCGTAGAATGTTATTGCGTTGTCAGGAACAAGGTGCATATTCTCCGCATGAGTGCGGTGAATGGCGACTTATATCCACGAACTGAAAGACTGGCCGAAATTTACCTGGAACAGCTCAAAGCTGGCCCAGAAGCTGGGAGCTGTCCGTAACCGGCAGGGTCGTCTCACCGGTCGCATGGAAGAGCTCGGCTTTCGGCTGCGAACCGAAGCCAATCTTGAGGCCCTTACCGAGGAAGTCACCAAGTCGAGCGAGATCGAGGGCGAGGTTCTGAGCCGCGATCAGGTGCGATCATCGCTTGCGCGCCGCCTGGGTGTCGATATCGGCGCCTTTACGCCCGTCGAGCGCAATGTCGAGGGCATCGTTGAGATGATGCTGGACGCCACCGGCAGATATGAGGCTCCCCTCACCTCTGACCGTCTCTTTGGCTGGCATGCCGCCTTGTTTCCGACGGGCCGCAGCGGCATGACGAAGATCGCCGTCGGGAACTGGCGCACGGAGGATACGGGGCCGATGCAGGTTGTCTCGGGGCCAATCGGACGCGAGCGCGTTCACTATGAAGCTCCCAAAGCTGGTTTGCTTCCTGACGAGATGAAAGCCTTCATCGGCTGGTTCAACGGTACGCAGGACATCGATCCAGTTATCAAGGCTGCCGTGGCGCATCTGTGGTTCGTTACCATCCATCCGCTCGAAGATGGCAATGGTCGTATCGCCCGCGCGATTTCCGACATGGCGCTGGCGCGATCAGAGAACAGTTCACAGCGCTTCTACAGCATGTCAGCGCAGATCCGGCAGGAGCGGAACGCCTATTACGATCTCCTCGAAGCCACGCAGAAAGGCGATCTCGACATCACGGTATGGCTGGAGTGGTTTCTGGACTGTCTTGACCGGGCCTTTGATCGCGCCGACACCATCCTCGCCTCGGTTCTACGGAAAGCCCACTTCTGGAAGAAGCAAGCGAACCAGAAATTTAACGACCGACAGCGGGCGATGATTGAGCGTTTGTTCGAGGGCTTTGAAGGCAAGCTCACATCTTCGAAATGGGCACAGCTTACCAAATCATCGCAGGATACAGCCCTGCGGGACATCGATGATCTCGTTGCCAGGGGCGTTTTGGTGAAAGACGCGCCCGGCGGGCGTAGCACGAGCTATTCATTGATTGACGAAGTCTGAACACATCAGCGACCTAAGAGTCTGACTCAAAATTCATGACTTGACGTTGGCCGATCTGGCGACGCGGCGGACCAGTTGTCGAGTTGACGCAATAAGGAGCCATGCTTCAGCCGAGGTGACGGAGGCCTCCCAATCTTTGTAACCGGCATGAGGCCCCCACCTAGTCATCCCTCGGCTTGCGCGCGATACAGCCTGGTATGAGCGGATCGATGGAGGTGGAACGATGGCAAATGCCATGCTTGATGCCAGGCAGGAAGGTGACTCTTATCGTCGCGTCGAGGTGATCACTGGGGAGCGCCGGCGGCGACGGTGGACGAACGAGGAGAAGGCCCGGATCGCGGCGGAGAGCTTTGAGGAGGGTGCGAACATCTCCGAGGTGGCGCGGCGCAATGGCGTTTCCCGCGGACTGCTCACGGTGTGGAGACGCCAGGTAGCGGCGGCGGTGGCCGGCAAAGCCCAGAACTTCGTGCCGATCCAAATTGGTGCTGAGAGCGGCGGCGGAACGGCTGACGAGTCCGGGTGTATTTCGTCGGCACAGACGAGGCCTTTGGAGATCACCGCGCCGCCGGTCAAGGCCTGCGGAGTGATCGAGATCGAGGTGAACGGGGCGCGCATCCGCGTCGAGCCGGGCGTGGAGCTGGCGACGCTTGCGACGGTGCTGTCGGCGCTTCGAGGGATCCGGTGATTGCGCTACGGTCAGACCTCAAGGTGGTGCTGGCGGCCCAGCCGGTCGACTTTCGCAAGTCGGTGCACACGCTGTCGGCACTGGTGAGCGAAGCACTGCGCGCGAGCCCGTATTGCGGCGACGTCTTCGTGTTCCGCAGCAAGCGCATGGACCGAGTGAAGCTTCTGGCGTGGGACGGCAGCGGCATGGTGCTGGTAACGAAGTGGTTGCACCAAGGACGTTTCACCTGGCCGCCGATCCGCGACGGCGTCGTGCATCTCAGTGCGACGCAGCTTGCGATGCTGCTCGAGGGCACATCGAAATATCCCCTCTGGGGAGTCTGACGAATCACCTGCCATCGAAGTTACAGTGTGCGA
>NZ_JASAUT010000089.1:0-23554 GCF_029952935.1 Bradyrhizobium sp. Mp19
ACTGCACCAGCTGGTTGTCGACCGTATCCAGGCTCTCGCTGCTCTCCGTCAGGAACTCGCGCAACAGATCGTCCATGAAACCAACCTTCGAAAAACGCCGAAAACGCTGCGGCGCGCGACATCGACGCGCCGGCCGGAACTTGGGTCAGCTTCTCCGCAAAGCGTTTAAGTTTGGTTGAGTAATTGGAAAAGAACGGGATCAACAAAGAGATAAGGCCGCGCGATCGAATCGCGCGGCCGGTCGTAACCTTTGCTTAATGATGTTCCCGCAGCCGCGTTCAGGACGCTACGATAACGACCTTGTCGCCGTCGAGCGTCAGCGTCACTTTCAACCCGCAGGCTTCAGCCAGCAGGCGCGTGTAATGCGGCTGCACCGCATGCGCATCGACCGTGTTCGACGAGCTTGCATTGAGCAGGTCGACGATGTTCTGCGGCACCCGCGCATTGAGGCCCGCGGCCAGGATGCGGAAGCTCATCGTCTCCCCCTCGCCGACCGGATCGATCGTGAGCGTGCCGCCGCGCGGGATCGTCTGCTGCGCGATGACCAGCATGTTCAGCAGCAGCTTGACCCGGTTCTTGGGCAGCAGCAGCCGCGGCAAATTCCAGGTCAGCGTCACCTTGCCGTCCTCGATATGCCCCTTCGCCATGTTCTGGGCGTCGCCGAGGTCGATCTGCGCGCCGGAGGAACCGGCCGCGCCGAACGCCAGCCGGCAGAACTGCAGCCGCGCCGAAGCGGTCTTGGCGCTCTTGCGAATCAGATCGAGCGCGAAATCGCGGTCTTCGGGCTTGGGATTGTCGTCAAGGACCTCAAGCCCATTGACGATCGCGCCGACCGGACTGATGAGATCGTGACAGACCCGCGAGCACAACAGCGCCGCGAGTTCGAGCGCATCGGGAGCGGGACCGGGAGACGAAGTGCCAGACATCAATTGTTTCCTGGAAAGCCGCACGCCGACCGAGGAGTGCGAATCACGCATGCCTGTCGGCTTGATACACCGCGCAGACGGATGCTGCCAGCTTGCGGCAGGACTGATAAGGGAACACAAACAGGATATGCGACCCGCTGACATGAGACCCGCACATGAATAAGGCACAGCCGTCCCTGATCGGCTGCGAGGCCGCCGCGACGCTGCTCGAATCACTGACCGAACTGGTGATCCGGGCCGGCGAGGCGATCCTTGCAGTCAATCGTTCGACGATGAATGTTGCCGGCAAGGGCGACGGGTCGCCGGTCACCGAGGCCGATCTCGCCGCCGACCACATCATCGTCGAAGGCCTGACGCGGCTCGCGCCGCAGGTGTCGCTGCTCTCGGAGGAGCGCGTCCATCTGGCGACGCCGCCCTATAAGGACAGTTTCTTCCTGATCGATCCGCTCGACGGCACCAAGGAGTTCGTCGCCGGACGCAATGAATTCACCGTCAATGTGGCGCTGGTTACGCAAGGCGTGCCGCTGCTCGGCATCGTCGGCGCACCGGCGCTCGGCCTGATCTGGCGCGGCATCGTCGGCAAGGGCGCGGAGCGGTTGACGCTGCAGGGCGGCGCGGTTGCGCAGGCAGTGCCGATCAAGACCCGCCCCTGCCCGCCGCGCGGGGCGCCATGGACGGTGGCAGTGAGCCGCTCGCATGGCGATGCACGCACTGAAGCCTTCATCGATGAGCGCGGCGGCGCGGTCCGCGCCGTGCTGGGCTCGGCCGTCAAATTCGGCCGCGTCGCCGAGGGCGAAGTCGACATCTATCCCCGCCTGTCGCCGACATCGGAGTGGGATGTGGCGGCCGGTCACGCGGTCGTCGTTGCGGCCGGCGGCAAGGTCACCGATTCGAACGGCAGCCCATTGCATTTCGGGCTCGGCCGCGAAGACTTTCTGGTGCCGGAATTCATTGCCTGGGGCGACCCGGCCGCGGCGCCGTGATCACTGCGCGAGATTGTCTTCCAGCTCCGGCCAACGCGCCGCGGCTTCCTTCAAAAAGCGCGCGGGATCGGCGGCGAACGCGTCGCGGCTGCGTTCCCGGTTGAACAGGTAAAGCCTGTTCCCGACCACGGCCCAGAATCGCGGATTGCCCGCGCAGGTGACGCCCCGCACCAGATCGGTCGGATCGTAACCGCCGAATTGCGGGCCATAGATTTCAGGATGCGCCACGAACGAGGCGCGGTTGCCCTCGTTGCGGAAACGCCAGACCACGCCGCTCTCCGCGGCCTCGAATTCCGGCCGCCCTTGGGTGGCGGCGGCGTCGGTGAAATAGGCAACGGGATCGAATCCCTCGATCGCCAATCCGGAGTAGCGGTTCGTCACCACGCGCTCGGTTGTGGTGGCCTGAACAGGCAAGGACGGCCAGATGGCCGCCAAAATGCCCGCCAACAGGCCGAAAAACGCCATCCCCCGGCACGATCCATATCTTTCCTGCCGTTGTGCCGTCATAGTTGATACCGATAACATCCGAGTCGAGGGGACACCGGGCGCAACCTAGAGCCGTGCCTGTTGGCATCAGGTTAAAGGGCAGCGCCCGGATTTCGATAGCAGGGGTTCTTAATGACTTTCGCATCACGCCTTGCCGCGGTCGCGTTTGCCGCGCTGATGTGCTGGAGCGCAGGGGCGTCCGCGCAGCAGGGCCCGCCACCGCAATATCCGCCGCCACAGCGTGAACCGACCCCGTATACTTACGGGCCCGACGAACTGGTCAATGCCGGACACAAGTTCTTCGGCAACGTCTCGCGCGGACTCGCCTCGGTCATCGAGCGCGCCGTCAGCCAGTGGGGCCTGCCCAATGGTTATGTGCTCGGCGAGGAAGGCTCCGGCGCCTTCGTGGCCGGGCTGCGCTATGGCGAAGGCACGCTCTACACCAAGAACGCCGGCGACCTCAGGGTCTACTGGCAGGGTCCCTCGGTCGGCTTCGACTGGGGCGGCGACGGCGCGAGGACCATGACGCTGGTCTACAACCTGCCCTCGACCCAGGCGATCTATCAGCGCTTCGTCGGCATCGACGGCTCGGCCTATATCGTCGGCGGCTTCGGCATGACGGCGCTGACCGCCAACAACATCGTGCTGGTCCCGATTCGCTCGGGCATCGGCTTGCGGCTCGGCGCCAGCGTCGGCTATCTCAAATTCACCCCGCGCGCGACCTGGAACCCGTTCTAGAGCGTTTCCAGCGAAGTGGACGCCGGTTCGCGTCACGAATATGCGTCAAGACAGAATCCAGAGCCTCGTTCCGATTCAATCGGAACGAAGCTCGAGGTCGCAGCCCTGATCGGGCGATGAGGCCGGCGCTCCGGCACGGTTAGCAATTCAGGTTAACGCGGCAATCGGGCTGGCTTTCGGCCGGCCCGCCGTGGCATTGTGATTAACAAATTCCTTCTTTCCTTGGAGTGACCCTTCATGATCGAGCCGATCATGTACGCGGCGATCGGTTTCCTGATCTCGATGCTGTGCGGCCTGATGATCGTTCCGCTGGTGCATAACCGGGCGGTGCGGCTGACCACGCGCCGCATGGAGGCGGCCACCCCGCTGTCGATGGCCGAGATCCAGGCCGACAAGGACCAGCTCCGCGCCGAATTCGCCATGTCGGCCCGCCGGCTCGAGATGAGCGTCGACCAGCTCAAGAGCAAGACCACGAGCCAGCTCGCCGAGCTCGGCAAGAAGACCGATGCGATCAACCGCATGAAGATCGAGCTCGGCGAGAAGAACGCCGCGATCTTCGCGCTGGAAGCGCGCGAGAAGGCGATGAAGGAGCAGCTTCGCGCCACCGAGGAAGAGTTCTCGGCCAAGACCGAGCTGTTGCGCAACGCCGAGCAGGCGCTGACCGACAAGCAGGGCGAGCTCGGCAAGATCAACGCCGAGCTCAACGACCGCGCGATGACCGCCGACAGCCGCCAGATCGAACTGGTCGCGGTGCGGACCCAGGTCGAGGAGCTGAAGAACCGGGTCGGCGATGCCGCCAGGGAATTCGCGGCAACCGAAGCCCGCCTCGCCCAGGAGCGCAGCCAGTCGGAAACCGCGACGCGCGATCTCACCGACGCGCGCGGCCGGGTCGAGAATCTGAGCCAGCGCGTCACCGATCTCGATCGCCAGCTGGTCGCCCAGGTCAAGGAAGCCGAGATGCTCGGCAACCGGGTCAACGACCTCGAAACGCGGCTTGCGACCCAGGGCAAGCTGCTGGCCGAGCGCGAATTCGAGAACGGCCAGTTGAAGCAGGCCAACGCCGCCGCGGAGCGGACGGTGCAGGAGCTGCGCGAGGAGATCGCAGCAGTGGGCGGCGGCAAATCCTCCGCGCTCGACAGGCTGCGCCAGGAGAAGGCTCAAGTCGAGGAGCAGCTGCGCACCGTCAGCGACGAGCGCGGCAAGCTGCAGCGCGACATCAACGCGATCCAGCAGCAGGCCGAGAGCTCCTGGGCGACCGAGCGGATGGAGAATGCGCTGCTGCGCGAGCGCATCAACGACATCGCCGCCGAGGTGGCCAAGCTCGCGATCCAGCTCGAGGGCCCCAATTCAGCGATCGAGGCCATGCTGGCGGCGGAGCCGACGGTGCCGGCCAAGGCGGCGGCCAAGCCCGCCAACGGCGCCTCGCCGGGCAGCGGGATGCCCGAGGGCGGCGGCACGCTCGCCGAGCGCATCCGGGCGCTGCAGTCACACGCCTCCCGCGCCCGCCAGCAAGGCGCGTGATTCCCGCAGGGTTTGGCTTGACACCCCTACCCGGCACTTCGTAAATCGCACGCTCTGACGAAGCGCCCATTTTCGACCGGCCGCCGACCAGCGGCCTTTGGCACGTCACATCCCGGACGCATAGCTCAGCGGGAGAGCGTTCCCTTCACACGGGAGAGGTCCAAGGTTCGATCCCTTGTGCGTCCACCATTCCCTTTCGGGACCGCCTCATCAAAAATGTCGAAAACAACCCCATGCAAAGTAGCCGACGCGTTAGCGGCGGCGACCCGGCCTTTCCGGCTCACTGCCGGCGGCGGTGCGGGGCGGGTGACGGGTTGGCGGTGCGCCGGCTGAGTTCGCCGAGCAGGTCGCGAACGGCGCCGTCGAGTTCATCGGGTGGCGGGATGGCGTGATCGGAGGGCTGCGTGCCGGTCGGCCGATACCAGTTGCGGGCGGAGCTGTCGTCATTGGCGGCGAGAACATGCGGCGCGCGAACGTGAGCGCGCGGGGCGGACCGCCGCCGGCGGCGCGAGATCAGCTCGCGTACGCCGTACCCCGATACGAAACCGACCCCGGCGACGAGGACGACAATCAGAAACTCCAGCATTGCGGTGCCCCACAATCACCCTGCTGCGATGCAATAAGCGCGACAATGCGGCGGCGGCTTGACCGGGACGGTTCCTTTTCACGGTGTCGAGCAGAACGCCGCTCCACGGAGTCCTACGGGGTTTTGTTTGCGGGCCTCCTCGGCTACCTTCCGGGAACTCGCGGGGGCCGGGAGTCTGGATGCGCAAGGGCAACGACTACATTTTGAAGCTGCGGCCTTGGTCCTTGTCGACATTCGTCGTCGCCCTGCTTGCGGTGGTGCTGGCCACCGCGACGCAGGAGATGTTCGCGAGCTTCGGCATGCAGTTCTATTTCGCGGGCTTCGTGCCGGCGATCCTGATCGCCGGCCTGATGGGCGGCGCACCCGCCGGCGCCTTTGCCACGATCATCACGGTTCCGATCGTCTGGTGGGCGTTCATGCCGCCCTATTTCGAGTTTTCCTGGCCGACGGCCGACGACTACGACAGCCTGGCGATGTTCCTGCTGTCGAGCGCGCTCTTGGTCTGCTTCTCGCAGCTCTATCGGGAAGCGCTGGCAATTCTGCGGAAGTAGCGGACGGCGCAGGCCGCAACCGGCAGCCGGCGGTGCCGAGCCGGTTGCCCGCGCGGATCGTTCGCCCTCAGATCCCGAACATCCAGATCGCGACGATGGTGGCCAAGGTCGCCACGCCGCTGATGGTCCAGCCCACCGCGTAGAAGCTGTCCTCGGGGGCGGTGTCGAGCACCGTATTGGTGGTTTCCGTCATTGACCGCCAGCGCATGGCGTCTCTCCTCGGAACTCCTGCCCGGCCGGATAACGCGGCGCCCGGTTCCCGGTTCCGCCGGCTTCGCGGCGGCCATGCCGTTCACGCACAGCTCACGGACTGCTGATCGGCGCCGCGGAACCCTGCGACATTCTGTCCCGTTGAGGATCGCCGGAAACCAACTTGGGAGAATATCCGATGCGAACACTGATCCTCGCCGCCACCGCCCTTGCCTTCGTCTCGTCCACCGCGCTCGCGCAGGACAAGGCAGGCGGCAGCCCGGCCCCCGCCGCGCAAAGCGGCGACACGGCGACCAAGGGCGAGGCGGCCAAGGCGCCGAAGAAGAAAGCGAAGAAGACCGCCAAGAAATCGAGCGCCAAGACCGGTGCCGCCGCAACCGGCGCTGCCCCGACCGGCAGCGATGCCACCAAGCAATAAACAGAAACAATCGCGCTCGGTGATCCACTTGGCGATCACGGACTTGTCGAGCACGGACTTGTCGAGCACGGACTTGTCGAGCACGGAAAAGGCCGCCCGAAGGCGGCCTTTTTACTGTCTCGGTGCGGATGCTGCCTCGGCCAGTTACGTCGCAATCAAGTGCGCCGACCACCTCGGGCAGTGGAAGTTTGGATCAGTGGAAGTTGGTTCAGTGCAAGCTGGACCAGCGAGAGTTGGACCAGCGAATTCAGGTGCGGGAGGGGGAGCGAAAGAGTTGCGGAGCTGATAATCCGCACCGCCATCGGATCGTTCTGAAAATTGACCACCAGCTCCAGTAATTGCTCCACCTCCCGCACCTTCTGTTGTGCCGCGCGTGCAGGGACCACGCATGATCCAAACGGGCTATCACTGCAACGCGGAGAAAGATTCATCGATAGGCTTAATGCGGAGCGCCATGGTCGCGCCCGCTCGCGAGCCCGCTCTCGCGTAGCCGCTCGGCAAACCAGAGCGAAGTGGCGCTATCGATGGCTCCGCCGACATAGACCTCGGTAAAGCTCACCCCGCCTTGTCCGACGATCACCAGCACGCCCATCGCATAGGCGAACCAGACATTCGGATCGGTCAGCGCCTGCAGCTTGCGCTGATCGTGCTCGATCGGCTGGTGATTGCTGTCCTTGCGCAGTTCGATGGCCAGCAGATTGTTCGGGATGTCGCGCTGGTGCACGACGATATCGGGATAGATCGACTTGCCGAGATGGTCGTCGGTCGAGCTCCCCGAGCCGCGCGGCAGCCGCAGCGTGCGCTCGCCGAGCCGGTCGTAGTTGCAATCGACCTGCCAGCCGGAAAATTGCCGCTCGACATAGACCGCCAGCCGGTGAGTGAGCGTTCGCTCGCCGAGATCGCGCTCCAGCAGGAACATCTCCTGCGCATAGAATTCCTCCACCGCGGCGATCACCTTGTTCAGCTCGGTCTGCATCGACGCCTCCGACTGGACTGGCCACCGCCGTGGCTATTGAACTCGCGCCCCTACATCTGCACTTCGATCAGCCGCGGTCCCGGTTCGGCAATGGCTTCCGCGAGCGCCTTGTTGAACTCGTCGGCCGTCGTCACCGCCCTGCCCGGCACTCCCATACCCTTCGCGAGCGCGACGAAGTCGAGCGTCGGCCGATCGATCTTCAGCATGTCCTGCGCCCGCTTGCCCGGCTCGCCGGCGCCGACGCCGTCGAACTCGCCGCGCAGGATCTGGTAGATGCGGTTGGCGAACACGATGGTCACCACGTTGAGCCCTTCGCGCGCCTGGGTCCACAGCGACTGGATCGTGTACATCGCGCTGCCGTCGCCGACCATGCAGATCACCTTGCGGTCCGGACAGGCGACCGCGGCGCCGGTCGCCACCGGGGTCGAGAAGCCGATCGAGCCGCCCATGTTCTGCAGCCAGTCATGCGGCGCGGCCGCCGCCGTCGGCGGGAAGAAGCCGCGGCCGGTGGTGACGGATTCATCGACCATGATGGCGTTCTCGGGGATCGCGCACGCGATCGCCTGCGCGATCGTGGCATGGTTGAGCGCGCCGGTCGGCTTGACCAGCTCCGGGTGCTGCTGCGGCTTGACGTCCTGCGCGGTCGCATGCAGCGCATTGGCCAGCGCCTCGAGCGCTGCGACCGAATTCTCGCCCCAGGCGGTCATGCGATGCACCTCGCAGCCTTCCGCCTTCAGCATACTCGGCTTATTCGGATAGGCGAAGAACGCCACGGGATCGTTGGCCTCGACCAGCACGATGTGACGGAAATTCTTCAGGATCGGCAGCGCCTGCTCGATCACATAGGGGATGCGGTTGATCGAGAAGCGGCCGCGGCCGCGCGCCATGCGCGGGTGATAGGTCTGGCCCATCACCGTGCAGCCGGTCTTGCCGGCGATGCGCTCGGCGAGCGCCAGCCCGTGCTCGGTCAGCGCGCTGCCGGTGACGAGCAGCAGCGTATGCGCGGCATCGCCATGCAGGATCTTCGCCGCGGTATCGACCGCCTGCGGCGAGTAGCTCGGGCGCTGCGTGTCCACGGGCACCTCGGCGATGCCGTCGGCTTCGTTCCAGGCGGTGTCCGCCGGCAGGATCAGGGTTGCGATCTGCGGCGGCGCGCTCCTCGCCGCGGCGATCGCGGCCGCGCCGTCGGCGGCAACCGACTTGGCATCCGGCGAGGTGCGCACCCAGGACGACATCGGCCGCGCCAGGCCCTCGATGTCCGATGTCAGCGGCGCGTTGTAGCCGATGTGGTAGGTGGCATGCTGACCGACGATGTTGACGATGCCGGAATGCGCCTTCTTGGCGTTGTGCAGATTGGCAAGGCCGTTGGCGAGGCCGGGCCCGAGATGCAGCAGCGTCGAGGCCGGCGTTCCCTTCATGCGGAAATAACCGTCGGCCGCACCGGTCACCACGCCTTCGAACAGACCGAGCACGCAGCGCATGCCCGGGACCTTGTCCAGCGCCGCGACGAAATGCATCTCCGAGGTGCCGGGATTGGTAAAACAGACATCCACGCCGCCTGCGACCAATGTCCGCACCAGACTTTCCGCACCGTTCATGCTCTCGCTCCCGTTTCGAGATGTTCTTGAGGTCGCTCAGAGCATGGTCCGATCCGATTGAATCGGATCATGCTCGTATCCTTTTGTTTGGTCGCGTTTTCTTCACGCGAACCGTTGCCCACTTCGCTTGAAAACGCTCCAGCTTTTGTTTGGTCGCATTTTCTTGACGCGAACCGGTACCCGCTTCGCTCGAAAACGCTCCAGATCAATCATTCTTCAGCCGCTTCGTCAAAGGCTTGGCCGGACAATGCAGGTATCGCTTCCGATCTGTTGCCTTTTTAAACCGTGTTGTTCGAAAATGCCTGAGGTCACGGCTTCGTCGCTTGCGAAACGCCGGCAATTGTGGCCTCTCTGACTGCATATTTGATTGTTCGCGAGGACGACGACCATGCGCCCGATTGCCTTGATGTTTGCCGCGCTCACGATCCTGGCAGGTGCCGGCCAGGCCCACGCCCAGTTCTTCGACTCCCGCGGCTATCAGTCCGAAGCCCCGAGCTTCTTCGGCGGCGGCGGCGCAAGCCCGATCCCGCGCACCACCGTCAACTACCCGACCAACTACGCCCCTGGCACCGTCGTGGTGAACACCGCCGAGCGCCGGCTCTATCTGGTGCTGGCGAACGGCCAGGCGCTGCGCTACGGCATCGGCGTCGGCCGCGACGGCTTCCGCTGGAGCGGTGTCCACCGCATCTCCGCAAAGAAGGAATGGCCGTCGTGGACGCCGCCGTCGCAGATGCTGCGCCGCCGCCCCGATCTGCCGCGCCACATGAACGGCGGCATCGAGAACCCGCTCGGCGCGCGCGCGATGTATCTCGGCTCGACGCTCTACCGCATCCACGGCTCGAACGAGCCGGAGACGATCGGCCAGGCCGTCTCGTCGGGCTGCTTCCGCATGACCAATGACGACGTCACCGACCTCTATGGTCGCGTCTCGGTCGGCACCACCGTGGTGGTGAAGAACAACTGATCGCGTCGATTTCAACGGAACCAGGCGCCGCCATTCGGGAAGATCGCTGATCCCGCCTTGCGCTGCCGCAAACCTTGCGGCAGCGTTGTCATAATGCCCCAGCACCGTCCTTCGATCCTCGTCCTTCTCGCCGCAGCGCTCGCCGCTTGCCTCGCTGATGCCGCGGTGCCCGCGGTCGCCACCGAGATACCGGCGATCGCCGCGCGCCAGCGCAACGAGAAGAAAATCTTCACCGACGCCGAGATCGTCGAGGGCTTTCTGAAAACCGCGTTCGGCGCCGAATATCATCTCGCCGGGCGGGTCGACCGCATCCGCAAATATGACAGTCCGGTGCGCGTGTTCGCCGACGGCAGCCGCGCCGACCGCAAGGCCCAGCTCGCCAAGGTCGTCGCCGACATCCGCGCCAAGGTGCAGCATCTCGACATCGCGATGACCGACAACAGCGAAGCGGCCAATGTCGTGGTCAAGCTGGTGCGCGACCGCGAGCTCTACCGCACGATCGCGACCTTCTACGGCCAGGAGCGCGCCAGGGAAATCCGCTCCTCGCTCGACCCGCAATGCCTGTCCGGCTTCCGCAAGAACGAGAACTACGAGATCGAGCATTCCGACGTGATCCTCACCGTCGACAACGGCGATTTCGTCTTTCTCGACTGCGCCTATGAGGAGCTGTTGCAGTCGCTGGGCCCGATCAACGACACCGCCACCGTGCCGTGGACGATGTTCAACGACAACGTCTCGATGGGCTATTTCGACGTCTACGACCAATATCTGCTCAACCTGCTCTACGACCCCCGCATCAAGCCCGGCATGACCGTGCAGGAGGTCAAGGCCGTACTGCCCGCCGTGCTCGCCGACGTCCGCGCCTGGGTGGCGAAGGTGAACCATCTGGAGTGAGGGGTGGGCGGGTTTTTCCGCAAGCGACGAGCACGGACGCTCACGACAAATACAGCTGTCGTCCCTGCGGAAGCAGGGACCCATACGCCGCAGCGAATGTTGTAGTCGGAACTCGTCGTTCCAGCGCCGCGCAGCAATCTACATTTGTGGTTATGGGTCCCTGCTTCCGCAGGGACGACACTGGGTCTGTTGCGCCGCTTGCGAAGCATGCATCCGCATTCTCGCGACATGAGCATGCGATCTCCCCAATCGTCGTCCTGGCGAAAGCCAGGACCCATAACCACCGCATTTGATTGTGAACGGGATCGCGGCCCCAGCGTCGCGCAACAATCAACATTTGTGGTTATGGGTCCCTGCTCCCGTGCGCAATTGCGCACTAGGCAGGGACGACATCGAGTGTGTTGCACGAGTGAGGGAGCCGCCCGTGGACGGGTCCCACCTCCCCGCTTGACCTTGCCCCTGCGGCCGCCTCCATAGAGGCGCGGTCAGACGACGCGAGGTGATTCGATGAATGCTGCTGCCGCCCGTTTCCTCAGCCCGTCCGAAGCTGCAAGGCAGCTCGGCATCTCCGCGAAAGCGCTGCGCCTCTACGAGGAGCGCGGCCTGATTGCACCCGGCCGCACGCCGGCGGGATGGCGCGCCTATGGTCCGGCCGAGATGGCGCGCGGCGCCGAGATCGTCGAGCTGCGCGCGCTCGGCCTCAGCGTCGGTGAAGTGGCGCGGATCCTGAACGGCGACGCCGTCATTCTCGGCCGCGTGCTGGCCGCGCACGAGGCCACGCTCGAAGCGCGCATCCGCCAATGCGGCGACAGCATCACCAAACTGCGCCGGCTGCGCGCCGACCTCGGCGGCGGCAAGATGCCCGCGACGGGTGACATCATCGGCGCGGTCCGGACGCGGCCGGCGATCGGCGTCGCGTTCGATTTGCCGTGGCCGTGGGGCGGCGAGCGCTTCGAGTTGCGCGACATCAAACGGCTGAACTACATCGTCGGCCCGCTCGGCAGCGGCAAGACGCGCCTTGCACAACGGCTCGCCGAAGCCCTGCCCGGCGCCGGCTTCGTCGGGCTGGACCGCGCGGCCGATGGCGGCGCGGCCGTGCGTGCGCGCCTCGATGCCGACCCGGCGCACAACGCCAGGGTCGCGGCCAGCCTTGCCACCCTGCTGGCCGATGGCGCCGCGGACTCGCCGGCGCTGACCGCCCTGCTCGCGGCGTTCGAGGCCGGCGACGACGCGATTCTCGTGATCGACATGCTCGAGCAAGGGCTCGATGCGGCGAGCCAGGAAGCCGTCATCGCGCATCTGCGCCGCCGCGGACCCGAGGCCCGGCCGCTGTTCTTCCTGACCCGCTCCAACGCGATCCTGGATCTCGACGCGGTCGGCGACGATGAAGCGATCATCCTGTGCCCCGCCAATCACAGCCGGCCGATCTGCGTTACGCCCGTCCCCGGCGCGGCGGGCTATGAAGCGGTCGCGACCTGCCTCGCTTCGCCCGAGGTCCGCGCGCGCACCGAAGGCACGATCGCGTGGCGGCCGTCCTGACTTCTCGCATTGGTTGTATTATAATCGTATGACAATGCACGACGCAGGTCGGATGCGCGCCGGAAAAGTGTGCTATAAGCACGCGCGATGATCGAGCTTCCCCGTACCCAGGCCTTGCGTTGCTTCATCACGGTTGCCCGTGAGGGCACGGTATCGCGCGCAGCGGCGATGCTGAAACTGACCCAGCCTGCGGTCAGCCTGCAACTGAAGGCACTCGAGGAAAGCACCGGGCTGCAGCTGTTCAACCGCACCCCTGCCGGCTTCACCCTGACCGAGGCCGGCGCCGCCCTGCTGCCGCTGGCGCACCGGGCGGTGGCGGCCGCCTCCGACTTCAAGGCGATGGCGGACTCGCTGAACGAGGCGCAGCGCGGCACGCTGCGTGTCGGCACCATCCTCGACCCCGAATTCACCCGGCTCGGACCGTTCGTGCGCAGCCTTGCGATGTCCTCGCAGCGCACCGAGGTCTTCCTGCGCCATGGCGTGAGCGACGACGTGCTGGCGCAGATCGGCCGCGGCGAACTCGACGTCGGCTACTATGTCGACGCCACGCCTCAGGACCAGCTCGCCCATCACAGCTTCACCGAACGGACCATCGCTGACGGCCGCTACCAGCTCGCCCCGCTGCTTTGCTACGACTACCGGGTGATCGCACCGATCGCCTGGCGCGACCGGGTGATGGGCAAAGGCTGGGCCGAGCTCGCCGAGCTGCCCTGGCTCGCGACACCGCCGCACTCCGGCCACCGGCGGCTGCTCGACGACATCTTCCGCCCGCTCGGCGCATTGCCGAAGCGGATCGGCTACACCGACCAGGAAGAGGCGATGATCGACTTCGTCGAATCCGGCCTCTGCCTCAGCCTGGCGCGCGACAACGTGCTGGCGCCGCGGATGGCGCGGCCGCATCAGTTCGTGGTCGCCGACAAGGTGAAGCTGACCTGCGATCTCTCTTTCGCCAGCCTCGCCGCCCGCCGCCAGGAGCCGGTAATCGCCCACGCCTTCGCAAGCGTGCGCGCGGTATGGAATATCAAGCCGGCGATCGCCGGCGCCGGTCCGACGCGGACGCGGAAGGTCGCAAAGAACGTGTGAAAGGCGCACGAGCGTGCAGCTCAAGAAACGACTCTATCCACCTCGGCTTCCCGGACAAGACTAGCAGCGACGGGGGCGGCAGGTCAGCTTTGGGCCAATAGCAGTCCTCCGGTCTAAAAATAGCGCGATCACACCCCGCGCCGAATGACCTTCCAAGCCAGCCAACCAGCAACGAAGATTGACAGCGAACAGAATGCTACAGTCCCCCAGACACGGAGGTCAGGGTTTGTCTCGTTCAGCCAAACTAGTGCAGCCAAGCACAGCGACGCCGGGACAGTGCACGCCTGTGTCACAACAAACCGGCGTCGCAGTACGCGCGATGCGCGGGAGCTCCAGACAAAACTTTCAACCTCGAGCCTGCGGGAAATCGTATCGACTGGCTCTTGAGGATACCACTTTGCCAGCTCGCTCATGACGGACATAAAACCCCATCCGGCAATGCCGATTAGCGCAATTCCAAGTAGGCTTAAAATGAGCGACATCCTCGCTGCTCCAGTTCCTAATCGTCTAGCGCGTCAAACATTATAGTCCGCTCAGGGTTAAAAGCCGCCACGAGCGGGAGCCGCTGCGCCGGAAATTCCTATTCGGTGGATCGGCAGATCGTCGTGAGGCGATGACCTAGGCCGCAAACACCAGCGGTCTCGTCATGTCGACCATCGCCGGCACCAGCGACGGCGCTTCACAATCCTGCAGCGCGAGCTCGTTGACCAGCTCTCGCAGCCTTGGCGGCAGATCGGCGTAATCGCCGCGCAGAGCATGGCGCAGCCTCTCGCCAATCTCTTCGCAGATGGCGCGCGCGTGCTCGGACGCAATCGGATGATGCTTAGTCATGGACGTGGACCGCTTGCGATGGCCGCGCGCCGTCCCACTGCACTTCCGCAACCACGGATCCCGCATGTGCACATGCGATCAAGACGAGGATCCGAACAATGCTGAACATGGTTCGTACTCCCTTTTCCGGTTCTTCAATAACAGCAGGTCGTTGCCGCCCGATTAGGGAAACTGGTTCTCACGGCCTTTAAGGGATTGGTAAACGCGAGGTTCACGACCGGCGGAGCCCGATCAAGTGCTCCGGACGATGTCGGCCTCGCCATTCCCGTTTGTCGTTTCCGGCGCCTCAGCCGATCAGGGCAGAACTCCGGCAGGCGCAGACCTTGCCCGCGCCGCGCAGTGTCCCCAATCAGGGGGACAGACGAATCCGGCGGAATCAATATGATGCGCGAGCGGACGGCGGTCGGCTATCATCGGCCGCAGATAAAAAGAACCTGCTGGGAGGATTTGCAATGAAGCTGGCCATGGCCGGACTGTTGACATTTGCGAGCGCGATCCTGATTGCGCCGGACGCGCGTGCCGACATCAAGGTCGGCGTCGTGGTGTCCGGATCCGGACCGGGCTCGGCGCTCGGCCAGCCGCAGATGCGCACCATCGCCGCGCTGCCGAAGGAGATCGGCGGCGAGAAGGTCACCTATATCGCGCTCGACGACGAGTCCGACCCGACCAAGGGCACGCAGAATGCCCGGCGCCTCGTGATCCAGGACGGCGTCGACATCCTGATCGGCTCCTCGCTCACTCCGGTGACCATGCCGATGCTCGACGTCGCCGTGGAGAGCAAGACGCCGATCATCTCGCTCGCGGCGGCGACCGCGATCGTGCAGCCGATGGACGACCGCCGCCGCTGGGCGTTCAAGGTGGTGCCCAATGACGACCTGATGGCGGCGGCGATCCTGAAATACATCGCCAAGTCCGGCATCAAAACGCTCGGCTATATCGGCGTCTCCGACGGCTATGGCGAAGGCTATTACAAGGAGGTATCGCGGCTCGCCCCTCAGCTCGGCCTCACCGTGACGACGCATGAGGTCTATGCGCGCGCCGACACCAGCGCGATGGGCCAGGCGCTCAAGGTGATCGCGACCAATCCGGAAGCGGTGTTCATCGCCTCCGCCGGCACGCCGGCGGTGCTGCCGCAGGAGGCGCTGCGCAGCCGCGGCTATGCCGGCAAGATCTTCCAGACCCATGGCGTCGCGTCGGAGGAATTCATCAAGCTCGGCGGCGCCAATGTCGAGGGCGCGATCTTCACCGGCGAAGCCTTCACCATCGCCGACGATCTGCCGGCGAACGATCCGTTCCGCCAGGTGCGCGACGAGTTCGTGTCGTCCTACGAGAAGGCCAACGGCTCGAGGCCGAACATCTTCGGCGCGCATCTGTGGGACGCCGTCACGCTGTTCAAGCGGGCGGCGGCGAATGCGCTGAAGACCGCAAAGCCCGGCACGGCGGAATTCCGCGCCGCGCTGCGCGACGAGCTCGAGCGTGGCAAGGACGTCTACCTGAACAACGGCCTCTCGACGATGAGCCCGACCGACCACAACGGCTATGACGAGCGGTCGGCGTTCCTGATCAAGGTCGAGGGCGGCAAGTTCCGGCTGGTGAAGTAGAGCGTCACCTCTTGCGCGCCACGATGTAGGGGCGGTGATCGTCGCCCCTCGTCGCATGGTTCTCTGCAGCAACAATCTCGAACCCGCCGGCACCCAAGAACTCGCGCAGTCTCTCGGACGTGAACACGCCTGCATGGGGCGCCATTCCGATCGCGCGCATCGCCGGCAGCACAAGCCGGACCAGCGGGTTCATCTCACCAACACAGGGCGTCTTGGAAATGAAAACGCCATCTGCCACCAGCAGCGCGTGAATCCGGCAGAGAGTGCCATGCAGGTCCCGAATCAGATGGAGGTAGTTGAACCCCAGGATGGCGTCGAACGGTCCAGCGTCGACCGCAGTGGTATCGGCAGTCGCGACCCGGAACGTCAGACCCCGGATCGGCGTCGTCGCGTGCTTCTCATTGGCGATCGCAATCATCTCCGCCGAAATGTCGGTGGCGAGATAACTCTCGACGCCGCCGGCGAGCCGGAGCGCCGTGGTGCCGGTCCCGCAACCGAGCTCCAGCACACGATCGCTGGATTTCAAGAGTGCGCGGGTCCGGTCCAGCGTGCGCTCATATTCGGCCGGCGCTGCGACCGGCCGCGCGGCATATTTGCGTGCAGCCCGGTCCCAGAAGCGGGAGTCGCTTTCGATGGTCAAGACGGGCAAATCCTCCGGGCGCGTGCGGGCTCAAAGACCATGAGCAGTCTGCACCCACCCAGGTCAATTCCGTCAAAATGTCGCGCTAGCCTGCTCCAGTCTCGAAATCCCCCTGCGTCACACCTTGCCCTTGCCCGCCGCGCAGATGCCCTTCAGCGCCTGCCATTCGGCCGGTGACAGCAGCGGCTGGCCGCTGGCCGGGCCGGCGGCATCGGCCTTGTCCATGCGGGCGAGGCGGTCCTCGGTCAAGGGATGGCTGGAGACCAGCGAGAGCCCCTTGCCGCCCTCCTGGCCGGTGACGCGGAACATCAGCTCGCCCATCGGCTTGGCCGGACGGCCGAGCTTGTGCATGGTCTCGATCGCGAAGCTGTCGGCGTTGGTCTCGGCATCGCGCGAATAGGACGACGTCACCAGCGAGCGCGAGGCGAAGATCAGCGCGCCCGAGCCGGTGACATCGCCGAACAGCAGCCCGATCAGGAACGAGGTGCCGCCATTGTGGATCAATTCGCGCATGCTGTCGCGGTGGCGGAGATGGCCGAGCTCATGCGCCAGGACGCCGGCGATCTCGTCGGGGTTCTCGGCTTTCTCCAGCAGCCCGTCGAACAGATAGACCTTGCCGCCGGGCAGCGCGAAGGCGTTCGGCACCGACGTCGCCAGCACGCCCGACTGCACCGAATTGTCGAAGCCTGCGGACTGCCGCAACTTGCCGACCAGCTTTGCGAAGGCCGCCTGGCCGGCCGGGTTGCTGCACGGCTTGCCGTCGAACAGCACCTTGACCTGCGCCTCCGCGACATCGCCGATGCGACGCTCGAACGAGTCGGGCACCAGCGGGGTCAGCCGCTCGGCGGCCAGCGGCACGCCGAACAGCACCACCAGCACGATCGACGCCGCGGCCGCGAGCGACCAGCCGACGATCGCGGCGACGCCCCTGCGGTTCGGCAGTCCCTCCTCGAGCGTGTCGCAGCGCGCGACGAGCGCGGCGATCAGCCCGGCGTCGCGGATATCGAGCCGCGCCAGAGGCGGTGCGGTGAGGCAGCTCAGCCGCAACAGGCCGGACGGGCTGTCGGCGCGGCGGATGTCGTGAAACGCCCAGCGCGCGAGCAGCTCGCCGTCTTCCCTGATCTCCAGCGCATCGGACAGTCTGAGCGCAACGATGCGCCGCCGGTTCGACAGACCGTCGAAGAAGACGCCGCCGGGATTAGGCAGCGCCGCGGAATTGGTCTGGTCGGAATCGGATTCCATGTAGCTAGAAACCCCCGACGTCGAGGCCGTCGGCAAAACCTTCGCCGAGCGCATTGGCGAGCTCGCCGCGCGCGGTGACGTTGGCCGCCGCCCCGATGTTGTGCACGATGGTCGAGGACAGCACCCGGACCCAGAGATCGCGCATCAGATAGACCCGCAACACCACGTTCAGCGCCAGCGCGAAGGCGAGATAGCCGATGCCGAGCAACACGATCAGCGGAATGCTCTTGGCGAACGCCTCGGTCCTGAAGAAATCCGCGATCGAGGAGCCGTCCATGCTGGCGACCAGCAGGGTGCAGAGCGCGAGATAGGCCGCGAACAGCAGGCCGAGCAGCACGACCCAGCCGATCACCTTCCAGTACAGGCCGATCAGCGCGCCACGGCGGAGGGTGGATTCCAGCCTCACTTCGCCGAAGCGGATGCCCGACAGCCACCAGCGCCACTCGACCGCCTTGAACGCGGCATAGGCGAACGGGGCGAAGATCGTGCTGTAGAGCGCGAACGGCATCAGGACCCAGAGCCACCAGCCCCGCGCGAAGAACTCCCAGCCGCGGCCCTCGAACGAGCCTTGCAGGTCGCCGTAATAGGAGTGCCGCATCTTGTAGCGTTCGAGCGCCGCCTCGCGCCACGGCAGCGCGAGGCCGAGCGTGATCACGACCAGCACGCCCCAGAGCGAGGCCTTGAGCGCATAGACCCAGCCCGAGCCGCTCATCCAGAAGCGGACGCCGCGCCACACCGTGCGGGTCAGCCGGTAACGCCGCGCGCGATAGATCGCGAACTGGCCGAACAAATAGAAGAAGGCGACCAGCGGCAGCGAGGCGAACGCCTTGAGATGCTCCGCCTCGATGCCGATCAGGAAATAGCCGAGATAGATCGGCACCAGGATCGCGAGCGCGACCAGGAAGCCGATCAGGAGCTCCTTGCCGCGGCCGGTATATTCCGGCGCGTCGCCATCGATCTGGCTGTTCGACCACAGGTGACGGCGGATGTCGGTGGTGAGCCAGAACCGGTAGAAGCCGACCGTGACCAGCTCGAGCCCGGCGCCGCGCGCGACCAGGCGAAAGAACTCCTTCCGGTTCCCTGAAAACGCCACCGGCATCGGCGGCGGGGCCGGTTGCGGCGGCGGCTGCGGCGGCCCCTGCGGGGTCCAGCTCATGTCGTTCACGGGATGGCTCCTGGACGGGACAATCTCTGGGTTATCAAAAGCACAGATTTGTCGTCGCGAGTGTGATCCAGGTTTCACACAAGGTCGAGAGCCGAGGCGGTTTTTTGGCGCGGTGCAGTTGGCTTTGCCTTAACGAGATTGCCGGAAACCGTGTCCGCACTCCGGCAAACCCGGCGCGGTTCACTTTCTGAGATGGTCCTCCGGGATGGCCAGGATTGCTCTTCTCGCCGAAACGCGCCGCATCTTGCCGCATGAGACTGCGACCGCAGTTCGCTATCGCAGCTTGCCGAGCCACAGCGCGGTGAGCGCCGAGCGATTGCGCACGCCGAACTTGGCGTAGATCGACCTGACGTGGAAGTGCGTGGTGTTCGGACTTTGATCAAGCCTCTGCGCGATCTGCTTTTCCGTGTGCCCGTCGAGCAGTGCGAGCAACACCCTGCGTTCAGCAGGTGTCAGGGCTGCATTGGCGATGAGCAGGCCGTGGCTGAGCAGTTGCTGACGGTGAAACCATCTCAACCCGCGCATCACGAAGCCCAGACGCTGGCCGTCCTGCGCCGAGAAGCGAGGGGCCTCCGCATCGCGAAATACGAACAGGCGAATCCTCACGTCGTCATTGAGCGCAATGCGCACGGAAATGCTGTCGGCGAAGCCGACGTCCAAATAGTGCCGCCGATAGTGCTCGCCCTCGAACCATTCCGGCGGCAGCGCTTCGAACAACAGGCGGACGCGGAACGGCTCATCTCCCGACATGGAAAGGATCTGAGACAGGTCGACGTCGCGGGACCAGAGCGTATCGAACTGCTTCTGCACGGATGCTGCCACCGCCGGTATCGGGTCCAGCACCCGGACGAGGCGCGGACGCCAACCGAGCAAGGGATCGGCCCGCTTCGGCGAAGGCAATCGCACGACAACACCCCATAGCACATTGCGTGCCGACAACATGGTACGCAGTGCGGCTAGCAGATGTGTCAGTGCGGCGTCGCCGTCGCCGACGGAGAACTCGGCCAGCCGATCCCAGAGTGCATAGACATCTTGATTCTGCGGATTGGTGGAATCCGTGGATAGATACATGTCCCCCCCGAAACAAGTGCGCAGGTCACCGACCTTCGAGCAAGCATAGGAGACACCGGACCACCTTTCTAGGTAGTTCCCAGGCGCATCACGTGGCGCGATATTCAGTGCGGGTGTTGGGAAGACTGGCCTTCTCACCGTCACGATATTCGGAGATTAACGATGCGCACAGCAACGGGCGCGCGCCGGCTTGACACGCCCGACGACGACCGGACGGAGCGGCGGTGGCGTCTCGGCTTTTTCATCGCCCTATCATGCGCCGTTTTGATTGCACTCGCGGGGTTCGCGCAGGAGCAAACTGCTGAAGCGTTGATCCGACCCACTGGCCCGCTGCCGGCGATCAACATTCCCTGATCGAGGCGCTGTTGGCGCACCATTTGCCTGGAGCCGAGATTTCATTTGCATTGGAAGCACGACGCTCGCTAGCGCCCAGTCATTAGCCAACTCCTGGAGATCATCATGCGCGCCGTTGCAATTGCTGCGATTGCAAACGCTTTTGTCCGCGTATTCCCCGCATCGTCATTGCAAGCAAACGTCCTCAAGCAGACCGCGATGCTCTGTGGAGCGGCCCTCTTGGTGTGGCTGCTGTTGGTGACTTATGGGCTGGATCTCAGTGCCGGATTCTTCTAGCCGATCAGCATCCAATTTTTGCGTTTGCTTCGGTATCCAGCCCCCTTGAGCCACATGTGCAGGGGTCGTCGCGCTCTTCAGGGGCAAGTTCATAGAAGGACGCGAAAATGCCCTGCTCAGACGTTTTGCTCTGCGGCTCGAAGTCCTGGGTTGAAGCTGCCGGCTATCTCGCATCGCTTCTCGTCCTCGCCACGTTTTGCATGAAGACGATGCTCCCGCTCAGGATCGCGGCCATCTTGAGCAATGTCGCGTTCATCGCATACGCGTTCTTCAACGGCTTGTATCCAATCCTCATCCTTCACTCGGTTCTGCTGCCTCTTAACGTCATCCGAACAGTCCAAATGCTCCGCCTCAGGCGAATTGTGGAGCAGGCATCCAAGGGCGAGTTCACAACCGAACCGCTATGTCCGTTCATGAAATCCGCGACGTGGAAGGCCGGGGAGATCATTTTCAGGCAAGGCGATTACGCCGATCGCATCTATCTGCTTGCAAAGGGAAGCGTACGCCTGAATGAAATCGATCTCGTTCTAGGGGCGGGAGAGCTGTTCGGGGAAATTGGCGTTTTCTCGACGGCACATGAGCGCACCCAGACGGCCCAGGCAATTTCCGATGTCGAGCTGCTCTGGCTCACCGAGGGCGAGCTCGCCCAGGTGTGCCATGCGGATCCTGCCCTGGCTTTCCACTTCCTGAAGCTGTCGATCAACCGCCTGCTGGCCAACACGGGACGCCAGCCGGGTCGTTCCTTCGTGGTCCCAACACCCCCGGCCGGCGAGAACGAGCTTCGAACCTCAACGAGGGAAATACATACTTACCGATCAGGTGATGGAACGACCAGCAAGGACGCCGCCGCAAGCGAGGACAGGTGCGATGAACAGATGGATCTTGTCGGCATGCCTTCTGGCGCTCACGGCAGCTCCGGCTGCTGCCGTCGACGTGCGGCTGGATTCCTATCGCAATCCGAAAAATGAGAACTTTCGCATCTTCAATCATATGTACCTGGACGGCGTCAGGGGCGGCCTGATGGCTTCCAATGCCTGGCTGAAACGGCATGGCGGCCAATTGTTGTTCTGCATGCCCGACGACCTCGCACTGAGCAGCGAGCAGACCGAAGAGATCATGCTGAAGTCCGCCGACAAGCGGTCGGCGAAAGGCGAGATGGTGATCGCCCTCCTGCTGCTGTGGGGGATGCAGGACACCTACCCCTGCGAAAAATCCGCCGGCGAGAAGACCGGCAGTCAATAAACGGCGCCCGCGCCGTTCGCACGCCGCCGCCCGACCAAATCAAACGCCGTTTCAAACGGGCGTGGTCGCCGCCGCGGCCCCTTCACCACCGGAAAAGCCCGGATTCGGCCGCTTTGGTCTGACATCAATGCGGCCAAATGCGCGTCGAGAGCCCTTGCGCAAACCGCCGAATGGGAATGTAATTCGGTAAAACATGCCGAGCCGGCCATGCCCCGGCAGCTCAAACGGTTGAGGAGCCGCTCATGCACGGGACCATCGATCTCGTCGACAACACGAATCTGGAGGCCGCACGCGAACGCGCCAATTCGCTTGCGCTTTCGGACTACGATCCCGGCAATCCCGAGCTGTTCAAGACCGATACCTTCTGGCCGTATTTCGACCGGCTGCGCCGCGAGGATCCGGTGCACTACTGCAAGGACTCGATGTTCGGTCCGTACTGGTCGATCACCCGCTACAACGACATCATGGACATCGAGACCAACCATTCGGTGTTCTCCTCGGCCGCCTCGCTCGGCGGCATCACCATCCGCGACGTGCCGCCGGATCTGCGCCGCGAAAGCTTCATCGCGATGGACCAGCCACGCCATTCCGCGCAGCGCAAGACCGTGGCGCCGATGTTCACGCCGACCCATCTTGACGAGCTCGCCACCAACATCCGCAAGCGCTCGACCGAGTGCCTCGACAATCTGCCGCGCGGCGAGGTGTTCGACTGGGTCGACAAGGTCTCGATCGAACTGACGACCCAGATGCTCGCGGTGCTGTTCGACTTCCCCTGGGAAGACCGCCGCAAGCTGACGCGCTGGTCCGACGTCGCGACGACCCTGCCCGGCGCCGGCGGCCTCGTCGCCACCGAAGACGAGCGGCAGGCCGAGCTGATGGAATGCGCGAGCTATTTCGCAAGGCTGTGGAAGGAGCGCGCGAGCCAGCCGCCGAAGAGCGATCTGCTCTCGATGATGGCGCACAGCGACGCCACGCGGAACATGGACCCGAAGAACTTCCTCGGCAATCTGATCCTGCTGATCGTCGGCGGCAACGACACCACGCGCAACACGCTGTCCGGCAGCATCTATGCGCTGAGCAAGCATCCGGAGCAGTACCGCAAGCTGCGGGAGAACCCGGCGCTGATCGACAGCTTCGTGCCCGAGGTGATCCGCTGGCAGACGCCGCTCGCCCATATGCGGCGCACCGCGCTCGCCGACTACGAGTTCCGCGGACGCCAGATCAAGAAGGGCGACAAGGTGGTGATGTGGTACGTCTCGGGCAACCGCGACGAGGAAGCGATCGAGAAGCCCTACGAGTTCCTGATCGACCGCGCCCGGCCGCGCACCCACATCTCGTTCGGCTTCGGCATCCACCGCTGCGTCGGCCTGCGGCTTGCCGAGCTGCAGCTCAAGATCATCTGGGAGGAGATCCTCAAGCGCTTCGACACCATCGAGGTGGTGGACGAGCCGCAGCGGGTGTATTCCAGCTTCATCAAAGGCTACGAGACGCTGCCAGTGCGCATCGCCGCCTGACGCGTAACGAAAACAGCAAGTTGAGTTTGAACTGCGACCACGACGAGGCTGCGCCCCCTCTCCCGCTTGCGAGGGCTTTGCGCAAAGGCGAATCTGCGATTCTCTAAGACCGATCTGAAGGGGGAGGCGGGGATGGCGTATCGGC